>JBPCQU010000111.1:0-16383 GCA_050997795.1 Solirubrobacteraceae bacterium
CCCTGGACCGCCGAGTCGGCGAGGTTGGTGTCACCGAGCTGCCCGAACGCGCTGTTGCGGATCGCCAGCATCCTCGAAGTCAAGTCCTGGCGCGAGGCGACGGTGAAGTCCCAGGCCTCGTACAGGCTTCGGTTGCGGGCGATACGCGCTCGTTCGAGCACTTTGAAGATGCGCTCGTACCGGCCGCGCTGCGAGCGCTCGGCGGCGGGCAGCCCCCCACCGTCGCGCAGCAGCCTGAACCACCGGGGGGCTCTGATCGCGTTGCCGCGCGCGGTCCGCAGGTTGCGCAGCGCGACAACGTACGTGTGGCCGTCGGTGAAGTCCTTACCGGGATGGATCAGCAGGTCGGTGCTGGCGGCGGCCTTCGCGTTGGCGTCGAGCTCGGCCCAGATCATCTGCCTCTGTCCGGTGACCTCGTCGATCACGACGATCGGCTGGCGCTTGGAGAACGAGCGCGCCATGTCGGTGAGCGGCACGGCCCCGGTACGGATGAGCGCGCGCTGATTGTCCAGCCCGGGGACGTGAAGCACGATCGCGCTGCCGGGGCTGAAGCCGTCGTTGCGGTCATACGGTCCGATCGCGATCCGCTGGCCGGCCGTGTTGCTCGGCATCGCGCTCGCCGGCAGATGGACGCGCACGCCGGTGTGGCTCGAGGAGTCGCGGCGCGTGAAGCGGTTGTCGGGGAACGGGAACAGGCACGTCGGGCCCGAGAAGGGCTGACAGTCGGCGGCCGGCCGACCCGACGCGACGGCGGTTGCCGCCAGCGCGGCGGTCACGGTCAGGATCGCCGTCAGCGCGGCCAGGCAGGGCAACCAGTGCCGTCTGATGCTACTCGCCAAGCTGGCGCTCATCCGGTGCTCCTTCTCTCTCTTTGCTGACGAACGCGCTCCGGCCCGGCGCCCTGCCAGCGTAGCCGCTGGGGGCGCTTGCGGTCGTATGATCGCGGCGTGACTGCCACGGCCGCGACCGCACCGGCCGGCGAACAGCGCCGAAGCGTCTTGATCGTGTTCACCGGCCTGATGCTGGTGCTGCTGATGGCGGCGCTCGATCAGACGATCGTCTCCACCGCGCTGCCGACGATCGTCGGCGACCTCGGCGGCCTCAGCCACATCTCCTGGGTGGTCACCGCCTATCTGCTCGCGCAGACAGCGGTGACGCCCGTCTACGGCAAGCTCGGTGACCTCTACGGCCGCAAGATCGTGCTCCAGATCGCGCTGGTCATCTTCCTGATCGGCTCGGCGCTGTGCGGCATCTCGCAGAGCCTCACCGAGCTGATCGTCTTCAGAGCGATCCAAGGCCTCGGCGGCGGTGGCCTGATGGTCGGCACGATGGCCGCAATCGGGGACGTTGTAGCGCCGCGCGAGCGCGGTCGTTACCAGGGCATGTTCGGCGCCGTGTTTGGGCTGGCGAGCGTGATCGGGCCGCTGCTCGGCGGCTTCTTCACCACGAGCCTCTCGTGGCGCTGGATCTTCTACATCAACCTCCCGATCGGCGTGCTCGCCTTCGGAGTGCTGGCGGCGACGCTTCCCTCTCGCAAAGACGAGGCGCACCACCGGATCGACTACGCGGGCGCGGCGCTGCTCGCCACCCCGCTGAGCGCGCTCGTGCTGTTGTGCACGCTCGGCGGAACATCCTACGCCTGGGGCTCGGTGCAGATAATCGGGCTCGGCGTGTTGACGATCGTCCTGCTCGCGGCGTTCATCCGCGCTGAGCGTCGCGCCGCCGAGCCCGTCCTCCCGCCGCGCCTGTTCGGCAACCGAGTGTTCTCGGTCACCAGCGCGATGGGCTTCGTCGTCGGCTTCGCGCTGTTCGGCTCGGTCACCTACCTGCCGCTGTTCCTCCAGGTCGTAAACGGCGCCAGCCCGACCAGCTCCGGTCTCCAGATCCTGCCGCTGATGGGCGGCCTGTTGATCACCTCGATCTCCTCCGGGCAGATCATCAGCGCCACCGGCAAGTACAAGCCGTTCCCGATCGCCGGCACGGCGATCATGGTCGTCGGACTCGGCCTGCTCTCGACGATGGACGCCCACACGAGCCGGTTTGAGGCCTCGGCCTTCATGTTCGTCCTCGGCCTGGGTCTGGGGCTCGTGATGCAGGTGCTCGTGCTCGCCGTCCAGAACGCCGTCGACTACCAGGACCTGGGTGTCGCGACCTCGGGCGCGACCCTGTTTCGCTCGATCGGCGGCTCGGTGGGAACGGCGGTGCTCGGCTCGATCTTCAGCAACCGGCTGAGCTCGGAGCTCGCGTCCTCGCTTCCGGCCAGCGCGAAGGGCTCGCTCGGCAGCGGTGGCAGCGTCAGCCTCAACCCGGCGAGGCTCGCCAGGCTGCCGCCGGCGATCCACACCACCTACATAAACGCGTTCACCAACGCGCTCGGGACCGTGTTCTTGGTGGCGGCGTTCATCGCGGCGGCTGCGTTCTTGCTCAGCTGGCTGCTGCCCCAGCGCCGGCTGCGCGACAGCGTGGCCTCGAGCAGCGGAATCGGCGAGAGCTTCGCCGTGCCCAAGCACACCGACTCGCTGGCCGAAGCAGCTCGCGCGCTGACCACGCTGATCGGCCGCGAAGGACGCCGCCGGCTCGTCGAGCGCCTCGCGGAGCGCGCAGGGGTCGAGCTGTCGGCGGCGGCGTGCTGGCTGATCGTCCGCCTGTACGAGGACCCGTCCGCCGACATCGCCTCGCTGTGCGAGGACTTCGACCTGCCGGAAGAGGTCGGCGAGCGTGCCCTGAACGAGCTGGTGGACGCCGAGCTGGTGACGATCGCGCAGGGCGCCAACGGCGGGCCCCCCGTGCGCACGATCGCCCCCGAGGGCGCGGAGATCGTGCGGCGGCTCGTAGCCGAGCGGCGCGCGAGCCTGGCCCGGATGTGCGAGGGGTGGTCCCCGGACCAGCACGCCGACCTGGCCGGACTCCTGACCCGGCTGGCGAACGAGCTGGTCCGAGAGCCCTCGCGCGAGGTCGGCGCACGTGAGGTGGGGGCGCCGGCCTAGGGCCGGGTGATGATCCTGGATCCCTGGGCCCGCCCGCTGCTGAGGAAGCTGATCGACCAGCGGAGCATCACGACGAGACGGTTCTGAAAGCCGATCAGATACCAGATGTGCACGACCAGCCAGATGATCCACGCCGGCAACCCGCTGAGCCTGACTGGCCCCAACTCGGCCACCGCGCGGCCACGGCCGATCGTGGCCAGGTTGCCCTTGTCGATGTAACGAAACGGGCTCACTCGCTTTCCGTCCAGACGGTGCGAGATCAGCCGCGCTGCGTACGCCCCCTGCTGGATCGCCACCGGCGCGACGCCGGGCAGCGACAGCACACCGCCGGTTCCGTCACTGACGCTGACCATGTCACCGAGCGCGATCACCTCCGGGTGACCGGCCAGCGTCAGGTCGCGTCCGACGGTCACCCGCCCCGCCTTGTCGACGTCCGCGTGTGCGAGGTCGCCGAGCTTGGAGGCCAGATCCGAGGCGCGGACTCCCGCCGCCCAGATCACGGTGCGGGCGGGCACCCGCTCGGTGCCTCCGTCGGGCGCCTGGAGCGTCACGCCGTTAGGGTCGATGTCGATCACCGTACGGTGCACGGTGGGCGTGACCCCGAGCCGTTGCAGCGACCTCGACGCCTTCGCCGATAGCGACGCCGGGAACGCCGACAGGATTCGATCGGTGGTCTCGACGAGCATGATGCGAGCATCGCCCGGGTCGATGCGGGCAAACGAGTGCTGGAGGGTGTCCCGCGTGAGCTCCCCGATCTGACCGGCGATCTCGACGCCGGTCGGGCCGGCGCCGACGACGACGAATGTCATCTCGGCTCGGCGCTCTGACTCGACGGTCGAGAGCTCTGCGCGCTCGAACGCGCCGAGCACACGCGAGCGCACCGAGATCGCGCTCTCGAGCGACTTCACCTCGCCCGCTACCTGGCGCCACTCCTCGTGGCCGAAGTACGAGTAGCTCGAGCCGGCCGCGACCACGAGCGTGTCGTATTCAAGCGCCGAGGGGGCGTCGGGCTGAGACCGGTTGTCGAGCAGGACCATACGAGCCTCGAGGTCAAAGCCGGTCACCTCGCCGAGCACCACCCGAACGTTGCCCGCCGAGCCGAACAGGGCTCGCAGCGGGTAGGTCACGTCACTGGGCGAGAGCGCGCCGGTGGCGACTTGATAGGTCAGCGGCTGGAACAGGTGGAAGTTTCGCCAGTCGACGAGCGTCACGCTGACCGGCGCATGACGAAGTCGCTTGACCACCTGCAGGCCGCCGAAACCGCCCCCGATCACGATCACGCGGTGCTCGTGGCCGGGTAACGGTCTAGATTGCATACCCGGGCAAGGTAGAGAGTCGCCGCCGGGGGCGGTCACCCGAGCGCCGCGGGCCGGTGACAAGATGCATCGGATGGTCGCTGGTCCCGATCGGAACCCGAGGACCACGCGGTGCTGGTGACGCGCCGCGGGGGGCGGTTGGTGCTGGTCACCCAACCCGACCACGCCGCGCTGGCCGGGCGGCTCGCCGAGCGCTGGGGCAACGAGCGCTTCGCGATCCCGGCCGCGCGTGAGGCACTGATCTGCGCGGCCGAGCACCACGACGACGGCTGGCTCGAGCTCGACGGGCTCCCCGCCTACAACGCCCAGGCCCAGCGCCCGGCGCACTTCACCGAGCTGCCGTTGAGCGAGACCGTGGGTCCTTACGGACGCGGCGTCGAGTCGGTCTACGACCGAGATCCCCACGCCGGAGCCCTCGTCGGCATGCATTTCAGCGGCTTCTACACGAGCCGCTGGGGCGCCGGGAGGCGTCCGCCGTCGCATGACCCGATCGCCCGCGAGGTGGTGGCGACCCAGGAAGCCCGCTGGATGCCGGCGCTGCGCGAGGCTTGGGGATACCGGGGCCTGCGGAGCGGGTTCGACGCCGCCACGTGGCACGCGTACGAGGTGCTCCAGGCGGTCGATCTCCTGTCACTCGCGATCGCCCTGATCGACCTGGAGCAGACGGCCGACCCGGGAGGCGAGGCGCTCGACGTAGCCGCCACGCTGACGAACGTGGACCAGCCGGCGGGATCGAGAATCGTCACCAGCGTGCCGACCACGACCGGCGGCGAGTACCGCGAGATCACGCTCACGCCGATCGCGCCGCGCCGCCTTGAGCTCGATCCCTACCCGTTCGGCGAGCCGCAGATCGAAGTGGCGGTGACCGTGCGGGAGCTCGACGATCGGCCTTATCCCACCGCCGAGCAGGCGTCAGACGGGTTCCACGCGGCGCAGATCGGCGCGCTGACCGTGACGCTGGTGGACTCGGCCCCGGTCCGTGGAGGCGACGCCGGGAGCTAGGCGAGCGTCTCGTCCTCCGACAGGCGCCTTGCCAGCATCGTCGTCAGGCCCCCGATCACGACCACGAGACCGACCGAGGTCGCGAGCGCGACGTGCAAGCCGGAAACGAGGTCGCCGGCGATCAGCGATCCGAACAGCGCCACGCCGATCGCGCTGCCCGCTTGTCGCATCGTGTTGAGCGTGCCCGCCGCGACGCCCGAGCGCGACCGCTCGACGCTTCCCAGCAGCTCGGCGGTGATCACCGGGATGATCAACCCGGCGCCGAGACCGAGCGCTGAGAGCTGCCCGAAGATCGCCGCGTAGCTGGTCGAGCGCTCGATCCCCAGCAGGCCCGCGCAGGCGCAGCCCATCAGCACCACGCCGGCGGCGACCGTCCGGCGCGGTCCGAGCCTTGCCGCCAGCCTGCCGGCGCCGAGGTTCGAGGCCGTGATCGCGACCATTATCGGCGCCAGCGCGAGGCCCGTCTGGAGCGCCGAGAGGTGCTGCTCGAGCTGGAACAGGAGGCTGAAGACGAAGATCAGCCCGTAGAAGGCGATGTTGATCAGCAGCCCGATCAGCGCCGAGACGCTGAACGTGCGCGATCTGAACAGCCGTAGCGGAAGCATCGGACGCGCGGTCGCTCGCTCCACCGCGACAAAGCACGCCCCGGCCAGCACGGCGACGGCGAACCCGGCCAGGACGAGCGGGTCGGCGAATCCCTTTGCGCCGCCCTCGATCGTCGCGACGACCAGCGCCACGAGCGTGATCACTGCCGCGATCTGGCCGGGCAGGTCCACTCCGCGGTCGCGGGCGCGCGGTGTCTCGCCGGCCCAACGCAGCGTTAGGTACACGCCGACGATCGCGACCGGCACGTTGATGAAGAAGATCGCACGCCAACCGAGGGTGGCGATCAGGACGCCGCCGACCAGCGGGCCGCCCGACAGGGCCGTGCTGGCGCCCGCGAGGTACAGGCCGATCGCCCGGGCCCTTCGGGCTGAATCGGGGTAGGTGTGACTCAGGAGGCTGAGCGAGGACGGCACGAGCACCGCGGCACCGGCGCCCTGCACGGCGCGCGAAGCGACGAGCACCGGGAGGCTGGGGGCGAGCCCGCACGCCACCGACGCGAGCGTAAACAGGATGAATCCGCCCACGAACACGCGCTTGGCGCCGACCCGGTCCCCGAGCGCCCCGGCGGTGAGGATGAACGCCGCGAACGCCACCGTATACGCGCTCACCACGAGCTGCAGCGAGCTGACGCCGCCGCCCAGCGCCGTCCCGATCGACTTGACCGCCACGTTGACGACGCTCACGTCGAGCTGCACGACCGCGTAGCCGAGGCTCGTGGCGACCAGCGTCAGGCGCCGAGCGCGACCGGCGCTAGCGTCACTCTTGCCGTCGGCGCGGCTGGCTGTCTGCAGGGCTGGCATCGGGCTTGCCCTGAAGGTAGCCCGCCGACGTTTCGCCCCGGGACGAACGTTCGACCGAAGCCCAGCGGCCCGGCCGGCTCGCGGCTTATCTACGCACGTGCAGCGTCCCGCCGGGCCCGGAGACGCGGATCCGCAGATGCGGCGATCCGGGGACGGGCGGAGCGCTCGGGGGATCGATCACTTGGCTGGCGAACAGTCCGCCGCCCTCGACGCTGACGGCGATCCCCTCGGGGACGATCAGCGTCACGGTGCCGAAGAGGTTGAACACCTCGACGTCGACGACGTCACCGTGCAGCGTCGCCTGGCGAAGGTCGAGATCGATCGTGCCGAAGATCGAGCTGAAGGTGGACCGCTGCGGAAGCTCCCACGGTCCGCGGCGGACGATCTTCGAGCACACTGCTCGATGGCTGGCGCCGGAGGTCGTGAGCGCGGTCGAGCGCGGCTCGGCGGGCAGGTCGGCCACCAGCGCCGCCAGCTCAGGATCGGTGCGGACGAGCTGGGCGCTGCCGACTCGCTCACTGAACTCCTCGAGCGTCAGGCGCCCATCCACCACCGCATCACGCAGCAGCACGACGGCGCGCTCGCGCTCGGCGTCACTGACCCGGAGTGCCGGCTTGGTCTCGTCAGTCACCGCGCCAACGGTAGCGTCGTGGCTAAAACGCGATCGGGAGACCAGGGCGCGCGCCCGCGCCGGCTTGGTTAGATTCATCTCTTGCCCGCGATCCTTCCGGCAACGCGCCGAACCCTGTCCTTGCTCGGCGTGTTGGCGCTGATGGCCTGCGCCAGCGCTGGCTTAGGTGGCGTGGCCCAGGCCGTCGTGCTCCGGGTATCGACCGGAGCGACAAGGGGTCGTCCAGTCCCAGCCGGCTTCCTCGGCCTGGCGCTCGAATACCGATCGATACCGGGGCTGGCGGGGCCGGACCCACGTGGGATCAATCCGGTGCTCGTCCAGCTCATCCGGAAGCTGGTGCCGGAGGGCAGGCCGGTGTTGCGGATCGGCGGCCAGAGCGCGGACCGGACCTGGGCCCCGGTCCGAGGCATAAGGCAGCCGCTCGGGATCACCTATGACCTCACACCGGGCTGGATGACGTCCGCTCGGGCGCTCGCCCAGGCCACGAACGCCCGCTTGATCCTCGGCGTCGGCCTGGAGGCCAACCAGCCGAAGATTGACGCCGTCGAAGCGGATCAGCTGGTCAACGGCCTCGGCCGCAAGTACATCGCCGCGCTCGAGATCGGCAACGAGCCGGAGCTCTACACGCTGGTTCCCTGGTATCGCAAGCTCCACGGCACGCCGATCCCGTGGTACAGCCACGTTGGCGTGCCGGTCTTCTCACGGCCTCCGGGATATGACCCCAGCACGTTCTTCGCAGAGTTCTCGCGGACGCTCCGGGTGCTGCCCCAGCTGCCGATCGCCGCCCCGTCGACTGGGCTCTTGTCGTGGCTCGACGGGATTCGTCAGTTCCTGGGGCGGGCATCACGGGTGAGGATCGTGACCTGGCACGCCTATGGCCTGAACCAGTGCGTCCTCGTTACGTCTTCGCCTCAGTATCCGACGGTCCCGAACCTCCTCGCCCACCCCGCCTCGCGCGGGATCGTGAACGGCATCTCGCCCTACGTGGCGCTCGCGCACAGGGTCGGAGCCACTTTCCGCATCGACGAGATGAACTCCGTCACCTGCAACGGCAGGCTCGGGGTCAGCAACACGTTCGCATCGGCACTGTGGGTGATGGACGCGCTCTTCACGGCCGCCTCGGACGGCGTCGACGGGGTGAACATCCACACGTTTCAAAATGCCGCGAACGGGCTGTTCGACTTCGATCACGCACACGGCCGCTGGGAGGGAGCGGTTCATCCCTTATACTACGGCGTGATGATGTTCGCGCAGGCCGCACCGCCGGGGTCTCGCCTGCTGCGGATCTACTCCGGAAGTCAGGATCAGGTTCGCGCCTGGGCGACGCTGGCGCCCGACCACCGAATCAGGGTGCTGCTGATCAACGACAGCCTGTCGCGCTCGGCGCTGGCGCTGGTGCACACGCCGGTCGGGTCTGGCCCAGCGAGCATCGAGCGCCTGCTCAGCCCGAGCGCCTACGCGACGGGTTCGGTTTCGCTCGGAGGCAGGAGCTTCGGAGCCCGCACGAGCTCGGGACGGCTGCGGACCCCCCAGGTGAAGGTGGTCGCGCCGCGGTCCGGTGCGTATTCCGTCACGCTCCCGGCGGCGAGCGCGGCGCTGTTGACGCTGCCGCCGCCCGGTAACGGGAAGCCCTAGAGCCCGAGCTACGGGCGGCTTCGCGTGGCGCCAGTATGGCACAGGCGTCCTTGACGTGGAGCCAAAATGATGCCAAGATGGCGCTATGGAGCTAGAGAGACACCTGGATCGTCTCCGCGAGCAGCTTGCGGCGGCGGCCGAAAGCGGCGAGGAAGCTCGTGCCCTGGCCCAGCGGCTCACCGCCCAACTCGACTCGGCGGCTCGACTGATGCTCCTGGACGCCTTGGGCGTGGCGGCGGCCGAGATCACCCGGGACCTCGCGCCGGGGTCGGTCGAGTTGCGCTTGCGAGGAGGCGACCCTGAGTTCGTGGTGACCGCACCGCCCGCAGATCCAGAGCAAGCGACCGGTCCGGGGGACGCGCTGAACCCCGGGGAAGCATGGGCCGCCGTCGGTCCGTCATACGCGTCAGGGGGCACCGGCGAGGGGGGGATGGCGCGGATCAACCTTCGTCTGCCCGACGAGCTCAAGAGCCGGGTCGAGCAGGCGGCAGACCGGGAAGGGATTTCGATCAACGCTTGGCTGGTACGGGCCGCGGCGGCGGTCGTGGGGCGAGGCGAGGCCGGCACCCGACGTGAGGCGGGCACCCCGCGGGGTGGCCAGCGCTACACGGGCTGGGGGCGATAGCGACCGCCATGCCCGGCCTGATCGACACACGAACCAAACCAGCGAAGGACTGTGCTGATGCCTGAATTTGAAACGCCTGAGCCCATTTCCGTGGTCATCGAGCTCGTGGTCGGGGACGTTCGGATCGCCGCCGGTGATCGCCCGGTCACGGTCGTCGAGCTACGCCCCAGCGACCGCGCGAGGCGTGACGACGTGAGCGCCGCGGAACAAGCCCGCGTGGAGTACGACGCCGGCATGCTACGGGTCAAGACCGCACGGCGCTGGAGGTCGTTCAGTCCGTTCAGTGACGGCGGGTCGATTGACGTAGACATCGGGCTGCCGGCGGGGTCACAGGTGACCGGCGAGACGACGATGGGGGGATTCCGTTGCACGGGGACGCTCGGCGAGTGCCGATTGAAGACCGTGATCGGCGATATCCACCTCGAGCAGGCCGCGGCGGTCAAGCTCACGACTGCGAAGGGGCAGGTCAACGTGGAGCGGGTCAGCGGCGACGCCGAGCTCAGCACGGGCGCGGGCACGATCCGCGTCGGCGAGATCGACGGCGCCGCACTGATCAAGAACTCCAACGGCGAGAGTCGCGTGGGTGAGGTCACTGGCGCTCTGCAAGTCAAAGCGGCCAACGGCGACATCGCGATCGAGCAGTCCCACGCCTCGCTCATGGTCAAGACGGCCAACGGCGACATCCGCCTCGGTGCCGTCGAGCACGGCTCGGTGGTGGCCGAAACCGGATTCGGAGCCGTTGAGATCGCGATCCCCGACGGGATCGCCGCCTGGCTTGATCTCAACACGCGCTTCGGCCATGTCCGCAACACGCTGGACGCCGCCGAACCACCCGATCCAGACGACGGCAAGGTCGAAGTGCGTGCGCGCACGGGCTTCGGCGATATCACGATCCGTCGGTGTTACCCCCTCACCGTCTCCGCCGCAGGATGAGGACGCCGGCCAGTCCAGCGATCGAGGTGCACGGGCTTGGCAAGCGGTTCGGGGACGTGATCGCCCTCGACGGCCTGGACCTCGAGGTCGAAGCGGGCACCGTGTTCGGCCTGCTCGGCCCCAACGGTGCGGGCAAGACGACGCTCGTGCGCATCCTGGCCACGCTGCTCCAGCCGACGGCCGGCCGGGCCGCGGTGCTCGGGCGCGACGTCGTCGGCGAGCCGCTGGCAGTGCGCCGACGGATCGGGCTGGCTGGCCAGCTCGCGGCCGTCGACGAAGAGCTCACCGGACGGGAGAACATCGAGATGATCGGCCGGCTTTACCGCCTCCCCGCCGGTGAAGCACGACGGCGAGCGGACGAGCTGCTGGAGCGGTTCGCGCTTGTCGACGCCGCCGAGCGTCGCGTGGCGACCTATTCGGGTGGGATGCGGCGCCGGCTCGACCTCGCCGCGGGGCTGATCGGCCGCCCCCATGTGGTTCTGCTCGACGAGCCCAGCACCGGGCTTGATCCGCGCTCACGCCAAGAGCTGTGGAGCATCGTCGAGGAGCTACGACACGAGGGCACCACCGTCCTGCTCACCACCCAGTACCTCGAGGAGGCCGACCGCCTGGCGCAGCGAATCGCTGTCGTTGACCACGGGCGGATCGCCGCGCAAGGAACCTCCGCGCAGCTCAAAGCGACGATCGGAGGCAACGTGGTCAGTGTCCGCCTCGCCGACCCCTCCGACATCCCATCCGCGCGGGCGGCTCTCGCAAGCTTGGCCGCTGGCGAGCAGCCCCACGTGGACTCTGAGCGCGAGCGTGTGAGCGGTGAGATCCGCCTCGCGGTGGCCGATCCCGCGGTGTCGGCAGAGGTGGTCCGGCGCCTGGATGCGCAACGGCTGTCGATCGCCGCCGTCGAGCTGCACCAGCCGAGCCTCGACGACGTATTCCTCGCCCTGACCGGACGCCCCTCCGATGAGAAACCCAGCGAGCACACACCCGTAGAGGAGGCTGCGTGAGCACCACGACCCACGTCACGCGCGAACGCGGCCGTCTCACGTTGGCCGAGACGATCGCCGACAGCCGGCTGATGGCGGCCCGCCAGCTGCGCAAGGTCCTGCGCCGGCCCATGTACACGGTCTACCTGTTCGTGCAGCCGGTGATCTTCGTGCTGCTGTTCCGCTACGTGCTCGGCGGGGCGATCAAGACCGGCCGCGTGAACTATGTCGACTTCCTGATGCCGGGGATCATCGTGATGACGGCGGTCTTCGGCGCGCTGACGACGGGTCTAGGCCTCACCGAGGATCTCGCCGGCGGCGTCGTTGACCGCTTTCGTTCCTTGCCGATCGCCCGCTCGGCCGTGCTGATCGGCCGTACCGCCGCCGATCTCGCGACGAACATCTTCACCCTGATGGTCATGCTGCTGATCGGCGTCGCCGTCGGCTTCAGGCCCACCCAGCCCGTGGACCAGGTCGCCCTCGCGTTCGTGCTGGTCCTGGCCTTTGCCTACGTCTTCTCGTGGATCAGCGCATTCGTCGGCGTGTCGGTCCGCAGCCCCGAGGCGGCCCAGTCGGTCGGGTTCATCTGGGTCTTCCCGCTGGTCTTCGCCTCCTCGGCCTTCGTCCCCACCTCCTCGATGCCGGGAGTCGTGCGTACCTTCGCCGACATCAACCCCGTCAGCCTGACCGTCAACGCCGCCCGCGCCCTGACGATCGGCCACGGCGATGCGCTCGCTGCAACGCTGGGAACGCTGGCCTGGCTCGGGGGGCTACTGCTGGTGTTCGTGCCGCTCGCTGTGCGCGGGTTCCGCCGGGCCTAGACGGCTTGGCAGACGTGGGGTCCATCGGCCGTCATTGAAGCTGCGGCTGGCGCTGTGATCGAATGGGGCGCGTGGCGGGATTCGAAGAGTTGCTCGAAGCGTGGGATGGTGAGACGGCAGTCATACGCCGCGACGGCGAGAACGATGGCTGGATCTTCGTGTGCATCCATTCGACGCGGCGTGGTCCCGCGGGAGGCGGCACGCGCATGAACGTGTACGCGACGCCGGCCGAGGGGTTGGAAGACGCGATGCGCCTGTCTGCGGCGATGACGCGGAAGCTGGCCGTCGCCGGTTTGCCGTTCGGCGGTGGCAAGGCGGTGATTGCGGTCCCGGAGATCCCGAGCGGGCAACGGCGTCGCGCGCTCCTGCTGCGTTACGGCGACCTCGTCGCTTCGCTGGGTGGCACCTATCGCACGAGCTCAGACATGAACACCGGCGAGGCAGACATGGACGTCATCGGGGAGCGGACGCAACACGTCTTTGGTCGGTCGATCGGTGCTGGCGGTGCCGGCGATCCAGCCCGGCCGACGGCGGTTGGTGTGTTCCACGGTATCCGGGCCAGCCTCTCTCAGGCCTTGGGGTCGGATGACCTTGAACGCCGAATCGTCCTAATCCAGGGGGCCGGCGGC
Organism: Solirubrobacteraceae bacterium; assembly: GCA_050997795.1. Lineage (GTDB taxonomy): Bacteria > Actinomycetota > Thermoleophilia > Solirubrobacterales > Solirubrobacteraceae > Palsa-465. Next base: position 12,966 of record JBPCQU010000111.1, read on the forward strand.
GTCGGCTCGCAACTAGCGGACTATCTGGCCGACGCCGGCGCCTCGATTCTGGTCGCCGACGTCGATCGCACCCGCGCGCAAACCGTGGCGGCTCGGGTGCGTGGGGATGTGGTGCCCGCCGCTTACGTCCTGCAGACGGCCTGCGACATCTACGCCCCGTGCGCGGTTGGCGGTGTGCTGAGCGCCGAGACGGCGTCGCGGGTGCGGTGTCGGATCGTCGCCGGTTCGGCGAACAACCAACTGGCACAGCCCGAAGCGGCCGATGTGCTCCGGGCACGCGGAATCCTCTACGCCCCTGATTACGTCATCAACGCCGGTGGGGCGATCGCGCTCGTCGGCCTCGAGCAGCTCGGCTGGGCTGAGCCGGAGCTCGACGCGGCGCTGGCGCGAATCGGCGAGACGTTGCGCGAGATATACCGACGCGCCGAGACGCAAGGCACCTCCACGGCCGCCGCCGCCGACGCTCTGGCCGAGGCGCAGGCCGGTGGGTCCGCTCAGGCACTAGGGGAGCGAGCGTCGGCCATCCGGCAACGCGTGCCCCGTCGTAGGGTGTAGTTGATGTTCTTCGCAGTTCGGCTTGAGCGTGGGCCCAGAACGGAATGCTCGCCATCAAGTCGATCGAGGCTTGGACGATCTTGCTCGACGGACGGACCTCCTAGGCCCGCGTTTGACCGGACTGACTTTGATCGGCCGCCGGTTACGCGATCGCGTCGGCGGGCAGCCCGACCAATGCGGCACTGCGTTCCCACAACCCACGCGCGAGCTCGGCGTCGAGCGCGGCAGCGCTTGGCGGCGCGATTTTCTCATCCTCGACGTACTCGCCGGTGAGACGCCCACCCTCCTCGGACGTGGCGAGCCACACCAGAGACCGAGCGCCGCGTTGCGGCGAGCGAAAGAACGGTGCTCCGAGCGTGGTCAACACCTTCCAGATGCCGTTGTCGTTCTTGCCAAAACCGGTCCGCACCGTACCGGGATGGAAGCAATTGGCGTGCAGCTCGGGCGCGCGTTTGGCGAGCTCGCGCGTGAACAGGATGTTGCAGAGCTTCGACGTGCCATACACGCGCATGGCCGCATAGGCATTTTCGGACTGCAAGTCATCGAGGTCTAGCCGGCCGCCGGTGTGGGCGTCTGACGCGGTCGACACCACGCGGCCGCCGCCAAGTCGGTCGCGCAAGAGGTTGGTCAGAAGGAACGGCGCCAGATGATTGAGCGCGAACGTCTGCTCAAAGCCCTCTGAGGTCACCTTGCGCGACGCGAACAACGCCCCCGCGTTGTTGGCCAGCACGTCGATGCGCTCGTGGCGGCCGCGCAGCTCGTTGGCGAGCGTCCGCACGCTGGCCGTCAGCGCCAGGTCGGCGACGTGGGTGTGTACCGGCGCACCTCCACCGGCGGCCTGCGCCTCGCGGGCCACGGCATCGACGCGCTCTTGCTCTCGTCCGACCACGACGACCTCCGCCCCCTGCCGGGCAAGCTCAACCGCTGCGGCACGGCCGATCCCCCGAGTCGCTCCGGTGAGCACGACGAGCGTCACGGGAAGAGGATAAGTCGGTGCGCGCTATAGGCGAAGAACAGCGCGAGCAAGCTCCAGGTCACCGGCCAGCTCACAGTATGGAGAAACGCAGTTTCCCAGCTACCGACGCGAAGAACGTAGACGAGGATGAACAGCAGCAAGACCGCGTAGCTGGCGATTGCTGCCGCAGCCGGGAGGGCTAAGCCAAGGATGGGCGCGAGCACGAGACCGAGGAGAAGCCACCCAGTGATAGCCAAAACGTCAACCGAGAGGCTGGTGCGCTCGCGCCCAACGATGGTCATGAAACCCGCTGCACCAACCAGCGCTGCGGCCATGAACAGGCCGAGCGGCCACCGGGAGCCGAACCCGAAGATCGAGCTCATCAGTTCGCCTCCGCACCAAAGCAGCAGTGGATCGATGAAGCTCACAGCCACGTAGCAAGCGAACATGTCGACCGTGGAATCCCAAGGATTCCCGAAGACCGGTCGACGAGGCATCAGCGCCGCTCTCAGGGCTGAAGGCGCGACCGCCGCCCGAACCGGGCTCGTGTTCTCTGCTTCCCTCTTCAAATCCACCCTCAGCGAAGAATGGTAGGGAACGGCCGCGCGAATGCGAAGATGAGCTTCCCACCCAGGAGCGCATCCATGCCGAGTGACCACACCGAACCCGTCAGCGCTGTTCCCGAACACCTGCACACGGTCACGCCGCGACTTGTCGTCCGTGACGGCGGCGCTGCTATTGCCTTCTATCGCGACGCGTTCGGAGCGGTGGAGATCGGCGAGCGATTCACCGGACCCAGCGGCGAGCTGATCCATGCCGAGGTCCGAATCGGCGATTCGGTGGTGATGCTCACCGACGAAGCCGCCGACGGCGCCCCAGCTGGCTCACCGGAGTCGCTCGACGGAGCCGTTAGCGCGATCATGGCTACCTACTGGGAGGCCGTCGACCTGGCTTGGGAGCGCGCCGTCGCGGCCGGCGCAGAGGTGGTCTATCCGCTGGCCGACCAGTTCTACGGCGAGCGCGGCGGGCGCCTGCGGGATCCGTTCGGGCAGCAGTGGATGTTGAGTCAGCGCACCGAGCGGCTCACACGCGAGGAGATCGAGCGTCGAGCAGCCGGCTTCTTTGGATCCGGCTGACTCGGCCGTGTCACTCGCTGTGACCCCGCAGAGCGTCGAGATTGCCCGCTGAACCCGGGCTGACGAGTCCGGCCTCGTAGTCCCCGGTCAGGGCACGGATGCCCGCACGCAGGCGATGGCGAGACCCGGACTCGAACCGGGGACACCACGATTTTCAGAAGCCTCAGAAATGTCTCCAATTGCAGGCAAAAGTGCTGCAAATCGGAGCTTGGCGCACTTAGGTTTGAGGTCAGAACTACCGGCGGATTAGGCTTGAGGCGGGCGGGTTTTGGACTCGGCGCGGGCTCGGAGTCCAAAACACCCGGGGATGGGATGCTGGCGCCCGAAGTTCTCGGTCCGCGGTTCCCCGACCACGACAGCCGCCGCATCGCAAGCCTGCCTGCCTGCCTGCCTGCCGCGGAGCGGGATTCCCATGCGATGACAGGCAGGAGCCCGCCGCCAGTCCGAACGAGGTCTTCCCGAGGCACGCTTGGGTGTTCCGGGCCAGACGCGGGTGAATGGTCGGCGCGCGTCGCGTCGCCTGGTTGTCGCGTCCATGGCCGCCCGGCGACACTCAGGTGATCTCGGTTCAAATGCGTCTCGGTGCGCGATCGCGCAGGGCGTGCTCGGGCGCGAGCCTGACCAGGGCGGTCGGCGTCGCGGCTTCACTCGCCGGCGATGCTGAGCCCTGTGCTGTGTGGCTGGCTGGTTCTGACTGACGGGTCCGGATCGTTGCGATGAGGACCCGGGCCCATGATGTGGCGGCGGGCGATGGACTCGCGAGGTATGGAGC
>JBPCQU010000126.1:0-10303 GCA_050997795.1 Solirubrobacteraceae bacterium
GCCCGGAACGCCTCCTTCAGCTGCGTCCGCATCAGGCCGCTGAGCTCCGCCGGGTTGACGTGGTCATCTGGCTCGGCCCCTGCCCGCAGCTGGGTGACCTGATGCTCCACGCGCAGGTTGTTGATCAGCTCGAAGGCGTCCTGCAGCGTGTGGGCGTCCGCCGGCGACAGGGTTCCCGCCGCCCCGGCGGCCCGCAGTCGCTCCGGGGTCGAGGCGCTCGTCACCCTAGCCGCCATCGCGCCCCAGCGCGCGAGGTCGAGAATCGGGACGACCCCCCCCTCCTTGAGGTCGAGGCGTCCGTGGTGCTCGCCGGTGTGCTGCACGACGAGCCCCCGGAAGAATCCCGTCGGGGGGCGGTGCGAGAGCGCGAAGCGCGCCAGCAAGCGCAACAGCGCGGGGGAGCTCGGCGCGAGGCGGAAGGTGTCTGACACCGGCGTGCCCGTGTGCACGCCCCATACGGGCCGGCTATCGACGAGCACGGACGAGAGGATCAGCGCCTTCTCCTGCGTCGGCTCAGAGATCCAACCGCGCGCGAGCTCCTGCCAGGAGGCCAGCGAACGGACGAACGGCGCTTCGGAGGCGCCCGCGCCGTGCTCGTCGTTGCGCAGGCCGCAGTGCTCCAGACCGGTCAGCACCGCCCTGGAGATCTCGAGCAGGCGCGGGCGAACCTGGCCCTCGTCGCGGTCGCCGAACCACACGATCGCGCTGTCGACGTCTGAGCTCGGGAGCGCTTCGCGCCGGGCCTGGCTGCCGAGCGCCAGCCACGCGAACTCGGCCGGCGGCCCGCTCGATTCGCGGCGCTGGAGCTCGAGCTCGAGCATCCGGCGCGTGAGCGCGTCCACCGCGACCGAGTAGACCGCCATCACATTGGCGGCCGCGACCCGAGCGTCGTGCAGCGAGATCACCATCGGGCGCAGCTCGCGGGCGACCAGGGCGAGCTCGGACGCGCTGCGGGCGATCGAGGTCCGCTGACGCAGGTAGAACGAGGAGCGCGTGCGAACCGCCAGGAGGTCCATGTCCTCGACCACGCCGAGGATCGACCCGGTCGCCGAGACAACGGGGAAGTGGCGCAGGCCGCGGTCGAGCATCTCGAGCAGGATCTCGCCCGCCGGCCGGTCGGCGGTGCACGTGTAGGCGGGCGCGGACATCGCCGCCGAGACGGGAGCATCGCCCGGCAGACCGCCCGCCACCACCCGGGTCCGCAGGTCACGGTCGGTCATGATGCCGATTGCGCCGTCGCCCAGGTCGACGACGACCGACGTGGCTTGGGCGGTCGTCATCAGCTCGGCCGCCGCCCGGATCGACATCCCCGGGTCACACACCACCGGCTCGCCCCGGAGCAGCGATCCAACCGGCTGATCGGCGAGATTTCGCGACGGCTCGCGCGCGAGCGAATGCAGCTCGGTGGGTGGTTCGAGCAGCGAGCGCGCCACGTACCGGAGCCCCTCGGGCGCCGCCAGCAGCCCCTGCGCGAGCTCCGCGCCGATCCGGTAGCAGACGGTGTCCTCCGCGGCGCGGGCGTCGAAGCCAGTCGGGAAGCCCGACAGCATCGAAGCGTGACCGAACAGCTCACCCTCGCCGAGGAGGTCCAGTACGCGCCCCTCGGAGACGATCTCGACCGCGCCGCTACGGACGACGCGCAGATGCTCCACCGGTCCGGCGCCCTGGGAGAAGATCGTCGTGCCCGCGGGCAGGACTTCGAGCTCGGCGGCCACCGCTACCCGCTCGACGTCCTCCTCGTCGAGCGTGTCGAACGGAGGGTGCGCGCGAAGAAAGCCGGCGATCTCGAACAGCGCCTCGGCAGTCACGACGCTCGCCTCAGACAGTCGCGGTATGGGCCTCCGCGCGTGCGTCCTGCTTGATCATGTCGGCGCATTTCTCCCCCACCATCATCGTCGTGATGCAGGGGTTGATCGCCGGCAGGAACGGCAGGATCGAGCCGTCGGCGATCCGCAGGGCGCTCACCCCCCGCACGCGCAGCCGAGGGTCGACGACCGCCATCGGATCCGAGTCCGGCCCCATCTTCGCCGTGCAGGCCGGGTGGTAGACGGTGTTGTGCGTCTTGTGCATGTAGTCGATCAGCTCATCGTCGGTCTGCGCGTCGGGGCCGGGAGCGAGCTCTTCGCCCGCCCACTCAGCCATCGCCGGCTGGGAGACGATCTCCCTCGCGAGCCGCATCCCGAACGCCATCACGCGCTCGTCGTGGCCCTCAGGGTCGGTGAAGTAGCGCGGATCGACCCGGGCGCGATCCCGGTAGTCGCGCGTGCGCAGGCGGACGGTCCCCCGCGAGCGCCCGCGGCACACGTTCGGGGTCAGGCAGAAGCCGTTCTCGGTCGTCGGGTAGCCCCAGCGCGCTGTGTTCATGTCGAACGGAACCGAGCCGTAGTGCATCATCAGGTCGGGACGGTCGAGTCCCTCCTCGGAGGTCGCGAACAGCCCGATCTCCCACCACTGGGTCGAGTGGCGGATCATCGGGTGCTTGGCGTCCCATTGGACGATGCCCTCGACGTGGTCGTCGAGGTTCGAGCCGACGCCCGGCGAGTCGACCAGCGTCTCGATCCCGAACTCCTGAAGGTGCTCGCCCGGACCGATGCCCGACAGCATCAGGAGCTTGGGCGTGTCGATCGCTCCCGCGCTGAGGATCACCTCGCGGCGTGCCCGTACCTCCGCCTGCGTCAGCAGGTCGGGCGTCAGGTACTGCACGCCGCTCGCGCGGCCGCTCTCTATCACGACCTGCTTGGCCCAGCACCCGGTCCGGATCTCGAGGTTGGGCCGGCTGCCGATGATCGGGTGCAGGTAGGCGTGCGAGGAGGACATGCGCGTGTTGTCGGAACCCGAGTTGATCTGAAACCAGCCCGCCCCGTTGGTCACCGTGCGCCCCTCGTTGAAGTGGCTCGTCGGCAGTCCGGCCTGCGCGGCGGCCTCGAGCAGGGCGACGCCGCACGGATCCTCGGGCGGGACCGTGCGGATGTTGACCGGGCCGCCGCGCCCATGGTGCTCGCCGGGCCCGTCGTTGGTCTCCAGGCGCTCGATCAGCGGCCAGCACTCGGCCGAGCTCCACCCCTCGCACCCCGCCTGGGCCCACTCGTCGAGGTCCTCCTTCGGGGTCCAGAAGGCGATGCACGAGTTGTGCGAGGAGCAGCCGCCGAGTACCTTCGCCCGGGCGTGACGCATGAAGCTGTTGCCCTTCTCCTGGGGCTCGATCAGGTAATCCCAGTCATAGCCCGAGTCGAGCAAAAACATCCAGTCCTCGAGCCGCAGGACCGCTGGATCATCGACGTCCGAGGGGCCCGCCTCCAGCAGGCACACGCTCACCCCTGGGTCCTCAGAAAGCCGCGCCGCCAGCACGCAGCCGGCGGTGCCGCCGCCCGCGATCACGTAGTCGAAAGACCCAGTCTCGATCACGGCGCCGCCTCTCCGAGCGGCTCACCTGGCAGCGCTGGGACCTCGGCGCGGTGCTCGGCCAGCACCTGCTCTCCCTTGCGCTTCTGGACAAGGAAGTAGTACAGCGCGCCGAAGATGACCGAAGCGCCGATGAACTCATACGCGCCGAAGCGGAAGTACCACTTGGTCCCGTAGACGGCCGCGCGCGGCCACGCGATGTTGAACGCGACCACGGCTCCGTACACGACCGCGAAGACGTTGATCGGCAGGCCCCAGCGACCGAGGTTGAAGTACGGGCCGTGTTCGGGCCGCGGCCACTCGCCGCGCAGGCGCCGCCGGAGCATCGACCAGGTGACCGCCAGGTAGGGCAGGTAGAACATGATGATCGCCACCGAGGTGAGCGTCAGGAACGCTGACTGGTTGGCGAGGTTGACCGCCAGCAGGACCAGCGCCATCGCGCCGACGAACAGCGCCGGCACGATCGGCACCCTGGCGCGTCCGGACACCCGAGCGATGTGCGTTCCGAACGGCAGGCGACCGTCGCGCGCCATCGAGAACAGCATCCGGATGCAGGCGGTGCAGACCGCCAGCGTGCAGACCGTGATCGCGAGCGCCGAGTCGAGCAGGAACACGTTGCCGGTCGTGTTGCCGAGCGCCTGCTTGATGATGTAGGGCAGCCCCAGCAGGCCGATGCTCTTGTCGTGGATGTTCTTGACGTCCATGATCGCGAACAGGATCAGCAGGGCGCCGATGAGCGCCGCGGTGATCAGCGCGCGGATGATCGCCGGGGGCGCCGCTCGCCGCGGATCGTTCGTCTCCTCAGCGAGCGTCCCGGCGGTGTCGAACCCGTACATGACGTACGCGCTCATGATGCCGCCGATCAGAAACGCGCCGAAGTAGCCCCACGAGTGCCCGGCGCCGAGCCCGAGGCTGTGGAAGACGATGCCCGGGCCGCGGCTGAAGTGAAAGATCAGCAGGATCACCAGGATCACCGATCCGATCAGCTCGGCGATCACGCCGAAGTTGTTGATCCGGGCCATGATCTTGACGCCGAGCATGCAGATGATCGTCGCGAAGATGATCAGGATCGCACCGAGGATGAGCGCGTTCTTGGCCCCGTTAGGCGTGCTGTAAGAACCTGCGTCGGCGGCGGTGCCGACGAACTGAAGCTTGGTCGTGACCTGGGGCAGCACGACCTGCCACGCGACCGCGACAGCGGCGACCGTGACGATCGAGCCGATGATCAGGATCCAGCCCGTCATCCACGAGAGGAAGTCGGTGCCGATCCGCTTCGACCACTGATACACGGAGCCGGCGAGCGGGAACTGACCGGCCAGCTCGGCGAAGCAAAGCGCGACCGCCATCTGCCCGGCGAACACGACCACCCAGGACCACCACACGGCCGGCCCGGCGTTGAGAAAGCCGAACCCGAACAGCTCGAACACCCCGGTGAGGATCGAGATGTAGCTGAAGCCGGCGGCGAAGGACGAGAAGCTGCCCAGCGAGCGGTCGAGCTCCTGCTTATAGCCGAAGCCGGCGAGCTCGCTGCTGTCCTCGCCCGACCCAGGGCCGCGCGGCGCCTCTACGGTTGCCATCGATCAACCTCCCCATTTCGCGCCGATCGGCGCGTCTCCTCGACACGGTTTAGCGCACAGCCATCGGCGCGCGCCTCCATCGCTGAAAGACATTGACCCGGTGCTGATCCGGCTGTTATATATCAGTTGTCGAATCGTGTCAACGAGGCTTGGCCGCGCGCGCTTCAAGCGCGGGCCGGGGGAGCGAGCGATGGTCACAGGTACCGCGCAGCAAATGTTCGTGGGCGGCGGATGGCGCCCCAGCGCGAGCGGCGAGACGTTCGCGGCCACCAGCCCCGCGACGGGCGAGCAAATCGGCACCGTGCCACAGGGCGATCGCGACGACGCCCGCGCTGCGATCGACTCCGCCCGCGCCGCTGCGGATGGTTGGGCGCGCCTGACCGCGTTCGAGCGCGCCGCGAAGATGCACGCCGTCGGAGACGTGATCGAGTCTCGCCGTGACGCGCTGGCTCACACGCTGACGCTCGACCAGGGCAAGCCGCTGAAGGCGGAGGCGTTCGACGAGGTCGACGAGCTGGTCGAGTACTGGCGCATGGCCGCTGAGGACGCAAAGCGCCTCGGCGGCGAGCTGCCGAACTCCTTCTCGCCCGGCAAGCTCGTCATGCTGGCGCGCCGGGCTCGGGGAGTCGTCGGTGTGATCAGCCCGTGGAACTGGCCCTACACGATGCCGGCCGAGCTGGTGGCGCCGGCGCTCGCGTGCGGCAACGCGGTCGTCTGGACGCCGGCGCCGTCGACGGCCGTCTGCGCCGTCGCGCTGGCGGAGTGCATCGCCGAGGCCGACCTGCCGCCGGGCGTGTTCAACCTCGTCACCGGCCCCGGCCCGGTGGTCGGCGACGAGATCGCCCGCAACCCTCAGACCGACGGCGTCGCGTTCATCGGCTCCACCGCCACCGGTCGTCTCGTGGGACAGGCCGCGGCCGGTAAGGCGGTGGTGCTCGAGATGGGCGGTAATGGGCCGATCGTCGTGCTCGAAGACGGCGACGTCGACGCGGCGGTGGAGGCGACCTTGACCGCGTGCTTCCTGTGCGCCGGCCAGAGCTGCACCGCCGGCGAGCGGATCCTCGTCCACCGCGACGTCTACGACCAGTACGTCGAGAAGCTGGCTCGCGCCGTGACCGAGCGGATCGTGCTCGGCGACCCGTTTGACGAGCACACGACGATGGGGCCGCTCAACAACGATTCGGTCGCGGTCAAGATGGACGAGCACGTGCAGGACGCGCTGGCGCGCGGCGCGCAGTCGCTGACCGGCGGGGCGCGGCGCAAAGGGCTCTCCACCCCTCTGTACTGGGAGGCCACGGTCCTCGCGGGCGTCCCGGCCGACGCACGCGTATCGACCGAGGAGACGTTCGGCCCCGTCGCGCCGGTGGTCGTGATCGATTCGCTCGAGCACGCGATCTCGCTCGCCAACCAGTCACCGTACGGACTGCTGGCGGCGATCTTCACCGCTGACCTCGCGCGGGGCTTGCAGTTCGCCGACCGGGTGCGGACCGGCTGGGTCAACATCAACGAGTCGAGCAACTACTGGGAGGCGCAGCTGCCGTTCGGCGGCCGCGCCGGAAGCGACAGCGGGATCGGCAGGGTCGGCGGCGCCCACGTCATGCACTCGTTCACCGAGCTGCAGACGATCGTGATCACGCCCTCGCGGAGGCCCGGAGCGCAATGAGCGGCGACGGTCGAGAGACAGCCGACCGGGTCGCGCGGCTGCTCGCGCTGGTGCTCGAGCGCTCGCCGCGCCCGCTCAGCGAGCTGGCGGCCGAGGCGGCCACGCCCGCGGCCGATCTCGATCTGCTGCTCAGCGGGCTCGAGCGCCACGGTCTGGTGGCAGTCGATCCCGAACGCGCCAGCGCGCGCCCAGGCCCAGCCGCACTGCGGTTCGCGCGCTCGGATGTAGGCGTCGCGGACCTCGTCGAGCTGGCTCGGCCGAGCCTGCGCCGCCTGGCGGCCGAGAGCGGCGAGACCGCGAACCTGATCATGCCCCGTCCCGGCGGGACGGAGGCAATCTCACAGGTGGACGGCTCCCATCTGCTCGGAGTCAGCAACTGGGTCGGCCGGCGGCTCGGCCTGCACACCACCGCCGCGGGAAAGGTGTTTCTCGCCTTCGGGACGGCGCCGATCCCCGACGGCGAGCTCGAGGCGCCGACGCCGGTGACGCTCACCGACCGCGAGCGGCTCGCGGCCGAGCTCGAAACGGTGCGCGAGCGCGGCTACGCGACGATCGTCGACGAGCTCGAGGCGGGCCTCTCAGCGGTGGCGGCGCCGATCCGCGAGCGCGGCGGCGCGGTGATCGCCGTGCTGTGCGTGTCGGGCGCGACGCTGCGGCTCGCGCCCCAGCGCCTCGCGCTCCTCGGACGAGTCGCCGCCGAGCAGGCGAACGAGATCTCGACCCACCTCGGGCACGAAGGCTGAGGCCGCGGGCGCGTCAGAGGACGGAGCGGATCTCGCGCTCGAACGTCTCGATGTGCTCGGCCAGGACGTCGCGGGCGCGATCCGCGTCGCCGGCGGCGACCGCTCGCAGCAGGTCGTCGTGCTCGTGCACGCGTGCGAACAGATGCGGCAGCCGGTCGAGCACCAGATACCAGATTCGCAGCGACAGGTTGAAGTAGCGGCCGAGCGTCTCCTCGAGGTACGGGTTGCCGGTGCACCGATGGACGAAGCGGTGTACGCGGGCGTCGAGCGCCATCAAGCCCTCGATGTCCTCGCTGCCCTGGCTGCCGGCCAGCTCGTCGAGCAGGTCATCGAGCTCCTCGCGCTGGGACTCGGTGATCCGCTCCGCGGCGCGGTAGGCGGCGTGGCCTTCGAGCTGCGTGCGGACGTCGGAGATATCGGCGAGATCGGTGATGTTGATCTCGGAGGCAAAGGTCCCGCGGCGCGGGAACACCGTGACCAGGTTCTCCAGCGCCAGCCGCTTGATCGCTTCGCGCACCGGCGTCCGGCCGATCCCGAGCTCCGCGCCGAGGGCATCCTCGTCGATCGGCTCACCGGGGGCGATCCGCAGCATCACGAGCCGGTCGCGCAGCTCCGCGTAGGCGCGATCGGCGAGCAGCTCACGGGGCGCCCGCTGCGGCCGGTGGGAGAGCTCCGCCGTGGTCACCACCGCGTCCGAGGCCCGGCGAGCCCGTTTCGATCAGCGTCCCGCGCGTTTCGACCGGCGTCCCGCACAACTGATATATGAGTCATCGACCTAGGAGTCTAACATTCACGTGATCGTGCGCCAAGCGTTCCGCAGCGAGGCTCCGGCGCCGCATGAATGACGCCACCGGGATCGCGGGCGCCGACGCGATCGAGCGCCGGATCGCCGCCGGCGAGGCTCAATCCGCGCGGAGGGTCGTGTCCTCGCTGGCGCGCCACACGCCGGTGCTGAGTTCCCGGAGCCTGTCTGAAGGGTGCGGCGGGCACGTCCTGCTCAAGGCGGAGAACCTCCAGCGCACCGGCTCGTTCAAGCTGCGCGGCGCGGTGCACAAGGTCTCGCGCCTGGACCATCCCCCTGGGGTCGTGGCCGGCAGCGCGGGCAACCACGGGCAGTCGCTCGCCTACGCCGCGCGCGCGCAAGGGATCCCGTGCGAGGTGTTCATGCCGCGCGAGGCGGCCGTAGCCAAGGTCGCCGCCGTGCAGGCGTTCGGCGGCACGGTCCACCTCGGCGGTGACTCGGTGGACGAATGCGTCGCGGCCGCCCTCGCCCGGGCCGCCGAGACCGGCGCGGGATTCGTGCACCCGTTCGACGATCCCGACGTGATCCTGGGGCAGGCGACTCTGGGGCTCGAGCTGCTCGACGACATCCCCGACCTCGAGACGGTGGTGGTTCCTCTCGGCGGGGGCGGACTGATCTCGGGCGTCGCCGGGGTCGTCAAGGCCGCGCGCCCGTTGGCGCGCGTGATCGGGGTTCAGGTGCAGGCGTGCGCGCCGTTCCCGGAATCCGTGAGCTCGCGCACGCCGGTCACCTTCGACGCACGGGCGACGATCGCCGACGGGATCGCGATCAAGCGCCCCGGCGAGCTGACCCTGGCGCTCGTGCGGCGATGGGTCGACGAGATCGTGGTCGTCGGCGAGGACGAGATCGCCGAGGCGATGGTCTGGCTGCTGGAACGCTCCAAGCTCGTCGTCGAGGGCGGCGGGGCGGTCGGCGTGGCGGCCCTGCTCGGCGGGCTCATATCCCCCGCCCCGCGTGGCTGCACCGCGATCGTGCTCTCGGGAGGCAACGTCGATGCGGGGTTGCTGGCGGCGATCGCGCATCGCCACGAGACGACCGCGGGGCGGCGGCTGCGTCTGTTCACCAAGGTCTCAGACCGTCCGGGCGGACTCGCGGCGCTGCTGACGGCGATCGCCCAGGAGGGGGGCAACATCGTCCACGCCGACCACGTCCGCGAGGCCGTGCCGCTGCACGTCCGCGAGACGGGCGTCGAGATCGCGCTCGAGACCCGCGGCGCCGACCACGCCGCGGCGATCGTCAGCGCGCTGCAGTCGTTGGGGTATGAGGTGCGAAGGCTGGACGCCTGACCAGGGGAGCCCCTGGCCGGGGCTCAGTCGCCGAGCTCGGTCCGGCGGCGAGTCACGAACTCGCGCAGCTCGGTGTCGATCGCGTCGTCGAACGGCGGCTGCTCGTAGCTCTCGAGCGTGGCCCGCCAGATCTCTGAGGCGCGCGCGGTCGTGTCGCGCGAGCCCTTCTTGGTCCAGCGGTCGAAGTTCTCGGTCGAGGACAACAGCGGGCGGTAGAAGCAGTCGCGGAAGCGCTCGAGCGTGTGCGCGGCGCCGAGGAAGTGACCGCCGGCGCCGACCTCAGTGTGGGCATCGAAGGCGAGGCTCGCCTCGTCGATCTCGAGCGGGGTGAACTCGTGCTTGAGCTCGCGCAGAAGCTCGACGTCGAGGATGAACTTCTCGTAGCACGAGACCAGTCCGCCCTCGAGCCATCCCGCCGAGTGCATCACGAAGTTGGCGCCGGCCAGGAACGTCGGCATGAACGTCATCAGTGACTCGTAGGCGGCCTGGGCGTCGACCGTCTGGGATGCGTTCAGCGCTCCCCCGCCCCGCCACGGGAGCCCGAAGTGGCGCGCGATCTGGCCGGTGCAGAGCACTCCGATGCCCGACTCCGGGGTCCCGAACGAGGGCGAGCCCGACTGCATGTCGGTGTTGGACAGAAACGAGCCGAACACGACCGGGGCGCCGGGGCGGATCAGCTGCGCGAGCGCGATCCCCGCCAGCGCCTCGGCGATCTGCTGGACGAGCGTGGCGGGCAGCGAGACCGGCGACATCGCCCCCATCAGCAGAAACGGCGTGATCACGACCGCCTGACCCGCCTTTACGTACTCGAACATCGCCCCCAGCATCCG
>JBPCQU010000133.1:0-8942 GCA_050997795.1 Solirubrobacteraceae bacterium
ATGTCCGCGTGCGCATCGTCACCTGGAATGTCAACTCGCTGCGCGTGCGGCTGCCGCGCGTGCTCGAGCTGCTGGACCAGCACCGGCCCGATGTGGCGTGCCTGCAGGAGACCAAATGCGCTCCGGACACGTTTCCGGCGGCCGAGCTCGCGGACGCGGGCTACGAGGCCGTTCACCACTCCGCGGGGCAGTGGGCCGGCGTGGCCCTCCTTGCCCGCCGGCCGCTGACGCTGTCTGACCCGGTGCTCGAGCTCGGCGGGGACCCCGTCGGAGGCGAGGCCCGGTGGTGCGAGGCCTCAATCGACGGAATTCGCTTCGCGAGCGTCTACGCGCCCAACGGGCGGGCTCTCGACAGCTCGGAGTTCCCGCGCAAGCTCGCGTTCCTCGATGCGGTCGCCGCCCGGGTCGACGAGCTCGAGGCCCCGCCGCTGCTGATCGCGGGTGACATGAACGTCGCGCCGTCCGACCTCGACGTTTACGACCCGGCGGCCTTCGTCGGCTCCACCCACGTCACGCCCCAAGAACGCTCCCGGCTCGAGGCGCTCCTCGACCGCGGCCTGCACGACGCCTACCGCGAGCTTCACCCCGACACCGTGCAGTACACGTGGTGGGATTACCGCGCCGGGCACTTCCACAAGGGCCTCGGGCTGCGGATCGACCTGGCGCTGGTCAGCGCCGAGCTCGCGGGGAGCCTGCGCAGCTGCGGAATCGACCGCAACTATCGCAAGGGCTTCAAGCCCTCCGACCACGCTCCGCTGCTGCTCGAGCTCGGCTGACGCCCGGCTTCTTCACCAACTTTTACGCGCAAGCGCGATCATCTCCTCGTGGCCCGCGTACTGGTAGTCGACGACGAGCCCGCCGTGCGGCGGGCGCTCGAGCGTGCCCTGCGCCTCGAGGACCACGACGTCGCGCTCGCGGCGGACGGCGAGGAGGCGCTCGACGCGCTGGCCGCCGACCCTGCGGATGCGGTGATCCTCGACATCCTGATGCCCAGGCTCGACGGGCTCGAGGTGTGCCGGCGGCTGCGCAAGGCGGGCGACCGTACGCCGGTGCTGATGCTCACCGCCCGCGACGCGATCGATGACCGCGTCGAGGGGCTCGACGTCGGCGCCGACGATTACCTGGTCAAGCCGTTCGCGCTGCGCGAGCTGCAGGCGCGACTGAGGGCCCTGCTGCGACGCGTCGGGGGCGGCGCCGGAGAGGGAGAGACGCTGCGCTACGCCGATCTCGTGCTCGACCCGGTGGCGCACGAGGTCCACCGCGGCGAGCGCTTGGTCGATTTATCCCGAACGGAGTTTTCGCTGCTCGAGTTGTTCCTGCGCCACCCCCGCCAGGTGCTCACGCGCACAACGATCTTCGAGAACGTGTGGGGGTACGATTTCGGGCCGACGTCGAACGCGCTCGGCGTGTACATGGGCTACCTGCGCCGCAAAACCGAAGCCGGGGGCGAGCCGCGGCGGCTGCACACGGTCCGGGGCGTCGGCTACGTGCTGCGGGACTAAGAGACCCGGGAAGCTCGAGTGTCACTGCGCCGAAGACTCGCGCTGATCGCCGCGGCTTCGGTCGCGATCGCCGTCCTGATCGCCGTCGTCGTCTGCTATTTCGTGGTTCGCGGGCAGCTTCGCGGGCAGGTGGACAGCGCGCTCCGGGCGCAGGCCTCGGCCGTGCAGAACGGCGACCTCCACGCGATCGCCCAGCCGGTGCCCGGGATCCCGGCCAGCGCGGGTGGCCCGGCGCAGTATGTGCAGATCGTGCTGCCCGACGGCAGCTTCCGCGACGTCTCGGGGGACTTGAAGCTGCCGGTCGACGCCTACGCGATGTCCGTGGCGGCCGGGAAGGCCGGCGTCTCGCTGCGCGATGTGCGCGTCGGCGGAAGCCACCTGCGCGAGATCATCTTCCCGCTCACGCTCGCCAATGACCAGGGACAGACCGAAATGGTCGCTTTCCAGCTCGCCCGCCCGCTCAACGGCGTCGACGGGATCCTCTCCAACCTGCGCCTGATCCTGGCGCTCGTGTTCCTGGGAGGGATCGCGCTGGCCGCGGCGCTGGGAAGGCTCGCGGGCCGCCGCATGCTGGCGCCGCTCGCCGAGGTCGCCCAGGCGGCGCAGCACATCGGCGAGACCGACGATCTGAGCAACCGGATTCGCGTCCACGCCGACGACGAGGTCGGTCAGTTGGCCATCCGCTTCAACTCCATGCTGGACCGCCTCGAGGCTTCGCGCTCGGCGCTCGACGAGTCCGTCCGCGCCCAGCGCCAGCTCGTTGCCGACGCCTCGCACGAGCTGCGCACGCCGGTCACCAGCCTGCGGACCAACATCGAGGTCCTGCTCGCCGGCGACGCGCTGCACCCCGACGACCGCCGCCGCCTGCTTGCCGACGTGGTCGAGCAGAGCGAGGAGCTGAGCGCGCTCGTGGGTGACCTGATCGAGCTCGCGCGCGGGGACGAGCCCGGATTGGCGACCGAGGACGTTCGCCTGGACCTGGTCGCGGCCGAATCGGTGACGAGGCTGCGCCGCAACGCCCCCGGGATCGAGGTCCGCCCGCACCTGGAGCCGGTGACGATGGACGGCGTGCCCGCTCGCCTGGGCCGCGCGATCAATAACCTGCTCGACAACGCGGCCGCGCACTCTCCGCCCGGCGGCGCCGTCGAGGTGACTGTCGACCGGGAAGGCGTCCGCATCCGTGATCACGGGCCCGGCGTCGCTGAGCCCGATCTCCCGTACGTCTTTGATCGTTTCTTTCGCGGCTCGGGCTCGCGCGGCAAGCAGGGCAGCGGGCTCGGGCTCGCGATCGTGCGCCAGGTGACCGAGCAGCACGGCGGGACGGCGATCGTCACCAACACCGCCGACGGCGGCGCTGTCTTCACGCTGCGCCTGCCGGTGATGGCGGCCGCGGACAGCTCAGACCACGACGCGGTCGGCAGGACCGGCCTGCCCTCGAGCTCGGCTGGCGCTTCGGCGCCGACGCGGATCGGCTAGGACCAGCGGTCACGGCGCCGGCGGCCGGGCGACCCGCGCCTGGCGCGCCGCCAGGAACCGGCGCCGCAAGAGCCAGAACAGCAGCCCGAATACCGGCGCGGCGACCACCAGCACCAGCGCGCGCTGTCGTGGCGCCCCGAACAGCGCAACGCCCGTGGCCTCGATCGCGACCGCGGGGATCGCCGCCAGCAGCGTCGCGTGCGAGCGGTAGCCGGAGAAGTGCTCGCGCGCGGTCACTTCGACGACCCCCAACGCGCAGATGACCACGCCCACCACCACGACCGGCCCACCGCCCTGGATGAACCCGATCACCAGCGCGACGAAGCCGATCAGGATCGCCACCTCCGAGACCGGCAGTCCGCCGAACGGGCTCTCCGGCCGCTCGCCCTCCCGACCCAGCTGGCGCTGTCCGCGGCGCAGCTCGCGTGCGGCCGCGGTCCGGCGCTCGGCGCGCTCGTCGCGGCGCGTCGACGGGACCGCGCGCGGCGCGGCGGCGGCGTTGCGCCGCTTGCGAGAGCTCCGCCTTGACTTCTGTGAGGCCACGGTGCGCCCAGGATAATGAGGGCCGTGCGGCTCGCGCGCATGCTCACGATCCTGCTGCTCGGCGGCCTGCTCGCGCCAGCGGCCGCGCTAGCCGACGGCGACCCGGCCAGCGATACGCTGCTCGGCGAGAACGTCTTCTATCCCTACACGCCGCCGGTGACGATCGGGGTGCAGAGGACGCTGGACCGCGAGACTGCGGCCGCGAAGCGATCGGGCTTTCCGATCAAGGTCGCGCTGATCGCGGCTCCGACCGATCTGGGGGTGATCCCGGACCTGTTCGGCAAGCCGCAGCAATACGCGGACTTCCTCGACCAGGAGATCAGCTTCCAAGGCAAGCAGCCGCTGCTCGTAGTCATGGCGGCGGGCTACGGCACCCAGGGATTCGAGGGGCCCGCGAAGCTCGCCGCCCGCGCCCTGCGCCCGCCCGCGGGCAAGGCCAGCACCGACCTCGCTCGGGCGGCGATCGTCGCGGTGGCCAAGCTCGCGGCGGCATCCGGGCACCCGATCAAGGGGGTCCCGGGCGTCCCGGGGGCAGACGCGACCGCCGGCGGCAGCTCCAGCACCCCGCTCGTGCTCGGGCTCGCGGTCGCAGCGGCGGTGGTGGCCGCCGCGCTCCTGGTGCTCAGGCGCCGCCAGGCGGTCCGCCCGGCGCGCTAGCGCCAGCGTGCCCGCTCACCGTCGAGGCATCGGCCAGCTCGCGGAACAGGCCGGTGACGACGAACACGATCTGTTCGGCGATATCGACCGTGTTGTCGCCGATCCGCTCCAGGCAGCGCGCGACCAGGACCATGAACATCGCCCACTCGCGCACGTCGAGCTCGTCGCCGATGTCGACCGCACGCCTGAAGATCGCGCGGTTCAGGGCGTTGATTTCGGCGTCCTGGCGGACCAGGTCCTGGGCCAGCTCGACGTTGCGCGAGCCGAGCGCCTCCTTGGCCTGCGACACCTGCGAGCGGGCGTGCTGGCCCATCTTCTCGATCGAGTCGAGGATGTCCTTGTCCTTGGGCGACTCGTAGCCCGACAGCGGCACGAGCTTGGCGATGTTGACGCACTGGTCCCCCATCCGCTCGATGCAGCGGATCACGTGCAGCAGCGCCGCCACGATCCGCAGATCGCCGGCGACCGGAGCCTGGCGCGCCAGCAGCGACAGGATTCCCTGGTGGACCTCGAGATAGCGCCCGTCGATCCGGTCGTCGTCGGCGACGACCATTCCCGCCAGCTCGACGTCCTGATAGCTGACCGATTCCAGTGCCCGATCGAGCTGCGCAATCACGAGCTCCAGGCCGCCCAGCACCTGGCGCTCGAGCCCCTTGAGGTCCTCGCGGAACTGATGTCTGGTCTCCTGCATCAGCCGAACTTCCCGGTCACGTAGCGCTCGGTGCGCTCGTCTCGGGGGTTGGTGAACACGTCGTTGGTGGGGGCGTGCTCCACCACTTGACCATCGAGCATGAACACCGTCGAGTCCGCTACCCGGGCGGCCTGCTGCATGTTGTGGGTGACGATCACGATCGTGTAGCGCTCCTTGAGCTCGTCGATCAGCTCCTCCACCCTCAGCGTCGCGATCGGATCGAGCGCCGAGCACGGCTCGTCCATCAGGATCACCTCGGGCTCGACCGCGATCGTGCGCGCGATGCACAGCCGCTGCTGCTGGCCCCCCGAGAGTCCCGTGCCGGGCTCGGCCAGGCGGTTCTTGACCTCGCCCCACAGACCGACCGCCCGCAGCGCGCGGTGGACCAGCTCGCGCAGGTTCTCGCTCCGGGTGCCGGTCAGCCGCAACCCGGCGGCGACGTTGTCGTAGATCGACATGGTCGGGAACGGGTTGGGCTTCTGGAACACCATCCCGATCATCCTGCGCACCGAAGTCACGTCGACCCCGGCCCCGTACACGTCGACATCATCGAGCTTGATCGCGCCCTCGGCCCGCGCGCCGGGGATCTCCTCGTGCATACGGTTGATGCAGCGAACCATCGTCGACTTGCCGCACCCCGAGGGTCCGATGATCGCCGTGACCTCATTGGCGGGGAACTCGAGGTCGATCCCCTTGATCGCGTGCTGCTCGCCGTAGTAGGCGTGCAGCGCCTCGATCCTGACCGATTGCCCCGCGCCCTCCTTGACGCCGAGAGCGGTCATTTCCGGCGTGGCGTCCGAAGCTTGCCCCGACGGCCGTCCGGGCGGTCCGGCGGTTGACATCTTGGCTGGTTCCTTGGTGTCGGGGGTGTCGGTTTCTGGCGAGATCATGTCACGGCGCTCCTTCGCGCGATCGCGCGCGCTAGCAGGTTGACAATCAGGACCAGCGCCACGAGCGTCAGCGCGGCCCCCCAGGCGCGAGCCACTACCGCGTTGCGGGGCGACTGGATGTCGGTGAAGATCTGAACCGGGAGCGTGTTCATCTGCGCGCCGAGGTTGCCGGTGAGCCCGAACGCGGTCGAGACGGTGAACAGCAGCGGGGCGGTCTCCCCCATCCCGCGCGCGATCGCGAGCAGCGAGCCGGTCAGCAGGCCGGGCAGGGCGGTGGGCAGGACCACCCTCGTGACCACCCGCCAGCGGGGCGAGCCCAGCGCCAGCGCGGCCTCTCGCAGCCCGCTCGGCACCAGCAGCAGCACGACCTCGGCCGCCCGGATCACGATCGGCAGCATTAGCAGCGAGAGCGCCACCGAGCCCTTCCAACCGGTGTAAGAGCCCCCCACGTGCGCGACCACGAGCACGATGTAGATGAACAGTCCGAACACGATCGAGGGCACACCCGTCATCACGTCGACGAAGTAGCGCACCACGCCCGCGAAGCGCGAGTCGCGGCCGTACTCGGACAGGTACAGCGCGACGCCGATCCCGATCGGTATCGCGATCAGGCTCGCCAGCCCGACGATCTCCAGCGTGCCGAAGATCGCGCTGCGGATCCCACCCGGGTCGCCGAAGAAGTTCCCGTTGGGATCGGTGGAGAAGAAGCTGCCGCTCCAGCTGCTCAGTCCCTTCTGAAGCAAGAAGTAGATCACCAGCACGAGTGGGGCCAGCGCGATCGCGGTGCCGGCGATCAGCACGCCGTGCATCAGCCTGTCCTTGCGGCGGCGCTTGGGGTCGATCGGCGCGAACGCGGTCGAGCTCATCAGCGCCCGCCCGCCGGCCCCGACGCGACCGTGACGCCCGTGCCGCCCGTCCCCCGCTGACCGCGAATCCCGCGGGAGATGAAGCGCCGCGCGACGACGTTGACGATCAGCGTGAGCACGAACAGGACCAGGCCCGCGGCGAACAGCGCGGAGCTGTGGATCGGCGTCGCCGCCGCCTCGCCGAACTCGTTCGCGATCACGGCGGCCAGCGAGTAGCCCTGGCTGAGGATGCTGTGGCCGATCACCGGGGCGTTGCCGATCACGAGCACGACCGCGATCGTCTCGCCCAGTGCCCGGCCGAGGCCGAGCATCGCCCCGCCGGTGATCCCAGGGCGAGCGTAGGGCAGCACCGCGATCCTGATCATTTCCCAGCGCGTCGCGCCGAGGGCGAGAGCCGCCTCCTTGTGCTCGGCCGGAACGGTGGCCATCACCTCCCGCGCGATCGCCGAGACGATCGGGAGGATCATGATCGCCAGCACCAGGCCGGCGATGAAGTAGTTGGGGGCAAAGACCGTCCCGCCGACGAACGGGATGAACGAGAACGTGCCGGCGATCCAATGCTCGATCGGCTCGAGCTTGGGGGCGACGACGGCGATCCCCCACAGCCCGTAGACGACCGAAGGCACCGCGGCGAGCAGGTCGACCAGCATCCCGAGCGGGCCACGGAGACGGCGGGGGCAGAGCTCGGTCAAGAACAGGGCGCTGGCGATCGCCACCGGGACCCCCACCACCAACGCGATCGCCGAGGTCACGAGCGTCCCGAACAGGAGTGGGAAGCCGTGGTAGATGCTCCGCGAGACGTCCCAGTCGTTGCCGAACACGTAGCTCAGCCCGAAAGAACGGAACGCCGCCTGCGACTGGCCGATCAAACGGATGCAGAAGTACGCCAGCAGCGCCAGGATCAGCGCCGCCAGCGTGGTCAGCCCCCACTTCAGGACCTGGTCGGGCAGACGGCTGGCCGGCGACCGCTCGAAGGCCGAGCGGCCGCCGGGAGCCGTGGTGACACTTGCCTCCACTTACGTCGTTCCTACTGGATCGGCGAGCCGTTGCAGGTCAGCTGCTGCACCTGCGCGTTGGCCTTCGCCGCCAGCGAGGCCGGCAGCGGGGCGTAGGGGAGCTTGTTGCCGCCCGAGCCGAGCGTCTGCTGGCCGGGACCAAACGCGTAGGTGAGGAACTTCTTCAGGCCGGTCGCGGCCGACGCCGAGGCACCCCCGTCCTTGCAGGGGTCCTTGTAGACGTCGAGGAACGTCTGCGAGACGATCGGGTAGGCCCCGCTGCCGGGCGCGTTGATCGTCGAGATCCCTAGGTCCTTGGGGACCGGGACGCCCACAGCCGCGGCCGATGTGTTGGCGATCGTCGGCAGCTCGTAGGTGCCGGCGGAGTTCTTCACCGCCGCGTAGGTGAAGCCGTTCTCGATCGCGTACGCCTGCTCGACGTAGCCGACCGCTCCCGAGGTCTGCTTGATCGCCGCGGCGACGCCGGAGTTCTTCGCAGCGCCGGTGCCGACCGGCCACTTGACGTCCTTGTCGGCGCCCACCTGGGACTTCCAGGTCGGGCTGACGTCGGACAGGAAGGTCGTGAAGCCCTTCGTCGTGCCCGACGAATCGGACCGGTGCACGACCGTGATCGCGGTGCTCGGCAGGCTCACGCCCGGGTTCAGCGCCTTGATCGCGGGATCGTCCCAGGTCTTGATCTTGCCGAGGAAGATGTTGGCGATCGTCGGACCATCGAGCTTCAGACCGGTCTTGACGCCCGACAGGTTGTAGGACACCGTGATCGCTCCGAAGGCGACCGGGAACTGGAGCACGGGGCCCTTCATCTTGGCCGTGTCGGTCGACTTGAGCGCGGGGTCTGAGCCGGCGAACTGGACGGTCGCGGTCTGCAGGCTGGCGATACCCGCTCCGGAGCCAACCGGGTTGTAGTTGATCGTCAGGCCCTGGGATCCGAGGTTGGAGCCCCACTGCTGATAGATCGGGGCGGCGAGCGTCGAACCCGCGCCGTTGAGCGTCGCCGAACCGCCCCCGCTGCCGCTGCTGCTGGAGCTGGAGGACCCGCCGGAGGACGGCGCCGAGTTGCTCGAGCTGCTCGAACCGCACGCCGAGACGGCGAGCGACGCGGTCAGAAGCACTGCGACCGCGCTGATGCGACTTGTACGCACTTTGGTCTCCTGGTTCATTTTGCAGTCCGCCAGAGTGTCGGCGTCGGCCGGGTCCACGGTGTTAATCGGTTGTGAACGAGTCGTTGGCGTGCTGTCTTCGCTCGGCCGCCAGCGGTACCCGAATCCGAAGTGGGTGGGGATGAAGCTCCAGCCCGAGAG
>JBPCQU010000147.1:0-4926 GCA_050997795.1 Solirubrobacteraceae bacterium
AAGGACCACCTGTACGGCGGGTCAGGCAACGACCGGCTGTTCGGGCCGGGCCTCGTCGTCTATGCCAACTGTGGCTCGGGCAGGCACAACGCGGCGTTCGTGAACGTCTTCGGGATGCACTACGCGAAGATGCACGGCTGCCAGAAGGTGCGCAAGATCCACACGCACGTCCTCTAAGGGCGCAATAGGCAGTAATCGACGGGGGCGGCTTCGGACAGCCGCCCCCGTCGCCTTTGGTGATCGGCGGGGGCGGCTTGGGCAGCCGCCCCCGTCGCTATCGTCGGCCGCCGGATGCAAGCTCGCGAGGCACTAGGCCGGCTGTTCGGATTCGAGGCCTTTCGCCCCGGCCAGGCCGAGGCAGTGAGCGCGGCCCTGAGTGATCGCGACGCGCTCGTGGTGATGCCCACGGGGTCCGGGAAGTCGCTCTGCTACCAGCTCCCGGCGCTGATGCGCGAGGACCTGACGTTGGTCGTCACGCCGCTGGTCTCGCTGATGCAGGATCAGGTCTCGGTGCTCGAGCGGCTCGCCCCAGGGCGCGTGGCGTTGGTCAACGCCCAGCGCGGCTCAGCGGCCAACGCCGCCGCCGTGCAGCGCGCTCGGGCGGGGGAGGTGCGACTGCTGTACGTGGCCCCCGAGCGATTTGCCTCGCCGGCGTTCGCGGAGGCGATCGCTGGAGCGAGCGTCGGGCTGTTCGTCGTCGACGAGGCGCACTGCGTCTCGCAATGGGGCCACGACTTCCGGCCCGACTACTTCACGCTCGCCGATGCCGCCTCGGGGGTGGGCGCGAGAGCGACGCTCGCGCTGACGGCGACCGCGACCCCGCGCGTCGCCGAGGACATCGTGCGGCGGCTGCGCCTGCACGAGCCGGTGCGGGTGACGACGGGCTTCGATCGTCCCAACCTGATCTTCGCGGTCGTGCCGTGCCGCGGCGGCCGCGACAAGGAGCTGCGGCTGGCGGCGGCGCTGTCCGAGCCGGGATCGCTGCCCGCGATCGTCTACGCGGGGACTCGGGCCGCGAGCGAGCAGCTTGCCCTGGGACTGAGCGCGGCGTTGGACGAGCCCGTGCTCGCCTACCACGCCGGGATGGACCGGGGTGCGCGGGCGGCGGCCCAGGAGCGCTTCATGTCCGGGGAGGTCCGGGTGATCGTCGCGACCAACGCGTTCGGGATGGGGATCGATAAGTCCGACGTCCGCACGGTCTGTCACGCGGCGGTCCCCGGATCGCTCGAGGCCTACTACCAGGAGGCGGGTCGCGGGGGTCGCGATGGCCGCCCGGCACGGTGCCTGCTGTTCGCCGAGCAGCGCGACAAGGGTTTGCACGTGTTCTTCATCCAGCGGGCGAAAGTCTCCCCCGAGGCCGTGGAGCGCGTCGGCGAGAAGCTCAACTGGGCCGGGGTGGACGGGCGCTACGACGTCGCGCTGTCCGAGCTCGCGGGGCTCGTATCGGAGCAGGGTAGGGGTGACGTGGACTCGGTTCGTTCGGTCATCGGCCACCTGGCCCGCGCCGGCGTACTGGCGCCCCTTCCCGCGCCACCGGATCGCGCCGCCGGTCAGATCACCGGCGGTTTTGACCGTCGCGCGGCGGCGCTCTGTCTGAGCTCGGCGCGCGAGGCCGAGCGCGTGCGCTGGGCGCAGTACCGGTCGATCTGGGAGTACGTGGAGGGAGGGCGATGCCGCCGCCGCGCCCTGCTCGAGCACTTCGGGGACGGGTCGGGCGGACGCGCAGAAGAAGCGTGCTGCGACGTGTGCTCACCCGGCCTGGTGCCGACACAGGACGCCGGCGACCTCGGTGGCGCGATCGTCGAGCTGGTCCTCTCCGCCCGGCCGCCCGTCGGCCGCACGCGCGCGGTGGAGATCCTGCGCGGCGGGCGCTCGAAGGTCGTAGCCCAGCACTCCTATGACGGTCTGAGCGGCTATGGCGCGTTCGCGCACCTTCGCTCCGAGGAGGTGCTCGGACGAGTCGACGAGTTGCTCCAGGCGGGTACGCTGCGCTCGACCGGCGGCCGCTTCCCGAAGCTGCGCGCGGCGTGAACGTCGGCGTCCTCGCGTCCGGCACCGGCACCAACCTGCAGGCTTTGATCGATCGCGCGCACGGTCGTGGCGGGGTGCGGCTGGTGGCGGTGGCGTCGGACCAGCGCGATGCCCCGGCGCTGCAGCGGGCCCGAGTAGCGGCGATCGCGGTGCAGACGTTCCCCGCCGATGATTTTGCCGACCGTCCGGCGCGCGACGAAGTGATGCGCGACTGGCTGCTGGAGCATGGCGTCGAGCTGGTGGTGCTCGCCGGCTACATGCAGCTGCTGTCCCCGGCTTTTCTGGGCGCGTTCCCCAACCGCGTGATCAACGTCCATCCCGCGCTGCTGCCGGCGTTCCCGGGGCGCAACGCGGTTGAGCAGGCGATCGAGTACGGCGTGCCGGTGTTCGGGGTGACGATCCACTTCGTCGACGACGGGGTCGACACCGGCCCCGTGATCCTGCAACGCGCCGTCGAGCTCCCCTGCGCCCGCGACGCGGGGGCGGTGTTGGAGCGGCTGCACCCGATCGAGCACGAGCTGTTGACCGAGGCGGTGGAGCTGATCGCGCGCGGCGCCGTCAGCTTCGATCCGGCCAACCCGCGTCACGTGGTCATCGCCCGGTAGAGTCGGGCCGGATGGAGCGCAGCGCACAGTCCGCGAGCACGTTTGCGCCCGCGGCGGCCGAGTGGCAGGTGTCGAGGGCGCTGCTGTCGGTGTCTGACAAGACCGGGATCGTCGAGTTCGCCCGCGGCCTTTCGGAGCTCGGCGTCGAGATCATCTCCACCGGAGGCACCGCCCGGGAGCTGAGCGAGTCAGGCGTCCCGGTTCGCGCGATCTCCGAGCTGACCGGCTTTCCGGAGATCATGGACGGCCGCGTCAAGACGCTGCATCCGAAGCTGTATGCGGGCCTGCTCGCGGTACGTGACAATCCCGAGCACATCCAGGCCGCCCAGGAGCACGATGTCGAGCTCGTCGACCTGGTGTGCGTGAACCTGTACCCGTTCGAGCGCACGGCCGCGACGCGCGGCGCATCCGAGGCCGAAGTGATCGAGAACATCGACATCGGCGGCCCGACGATGATCCGCGCCGCCGCCAAGAACCACGCCTTCGCGGCGCCGATCGTGAGCCCCGAGAGCTACGACGCGGTCTTGGCGGAGCTGCGCGAGTCAGACCGACGCTTGTCCTCCACCACGCGCGAGAGCCTCGCCGCGGAGGCGTTTGCCTACACCGCGCGCTACGACACCGCGATCGCGCGCTGGTTTCAGGAGAAGCGCGAGGACTTTCCGCCCCTGTTCGTGCGCGCGTTCGAGAAGGTGCTCGAACTGCCTTACGGCGAGAATCCCCACCAGCGCGCTGCGTACTACGTGCGGGTGGGGGCCCGCACGCATGTGCTGTCTATGGTCTCACAGCTCGGCGGGAAGCCGATCTCGTTCAACAACCTGCTCGATCTCGACGCCGGTCGCCTGCTGCTGAGCGAGTTCAAGGTTCCGGCGTGCGTGATCATCAAGCACAACAATCCCTGTGGGGTCGCGGTCGGGTCGAGCCTGATCGAGGCCTACCGGAGCGCGTTCGCGTGCGATCCGATGTCGGCCTTCGGCGGCGTGGTATGCCTCAACGGCGCGGTCGACCTCGAGCTCGCCGAGGCGTTGTCGGAGCAGTTCATCGAGGTGCTGTTCGCGCGTGGCTATGAGGAGGCGGCGGTCGAGGCCCTGGCGCGCAAGCCCAGCACGCGCATCCTCGACGATCGCGAACGCCGCACCGACAGCACGATCGAGCCGCAGCTGCGGCAGGTCCTCGGCGGCATGCTGATCCAGGACCGCGACTCCGACGTCGAGGAGCGCGCCGACATGCAGGTGGTCACCGAGCGCCAACCGACCGAGGCCGAATGGCAGGAGCTCTCGTTCGCCTGGAAGGTGTGCAAGCACGTGCGCTCCAACGCGATCGTGTTCACACGCGAGCTCGCCACCGTCGGGGTCGGGGCGGGGCAGATGAGCCGCGTCGACGCGGTCCGGATCGCGCTCGAGAAGGCACGTGACGGCGTGCACGGCGCCGCGATGGCCTCGGACGCCTACTTCCCGTTCGCAGACGGCCCCGAGCTCGGGCTCGCGGCCGGCGTGACGGCGATCATCCAGCCTGGCGGCTCGGTGCGGGACCCCGAGGTCGTGGAGGCCGTCGATCGGGCCGGCGCCACGATGGTGTTCACCGGGCGTCGCCACTTCCGCCATTGACCGAGCGCTTCGTAGGCGATCCCGCTTCGCCCTGGGAGGGCCTTTACGGGTTCAGTCGGGTTCTGGTGGCGGGCCAGCACGTTCTCGTGGGCGGCACCACGTCAGTCGACGAGGACGGGGTCGTGCCGGGCGAAACCCCGTACGACCAGACGATCGCGATCCTGCGCAAGATCGAGCACGAGCTCGCGCGCGCTGGCGTCGGCCTCGACGACGTGATCCAGACCCGTGTCTACGTGACCGATATCTCCCGTGCCGACGAGGTGGGCCGCGCGCACGGCGAGTTCTTCGCCTCGGTCCGGCCGCTGATGACGATGGTGCAGGTCAGCGCCCTGATCGACCCGAGGATGCTGGTCGAGATCGAGACGGTCGCGTTCCGCGGGTAAGCGCGTCTGGTGGGGACCGCGCGCGCCGGATGCGCGGCGTTCCCCGGTGCGCGATCATCCTAGGCGCCGCCGTAGCTCAGCTGGTTAGAGCAGCGGACTTTTAATCCGAAGGTCGTGGGTTCGAGTCCCACCGGCGGCACTGAGAAAGCGCTGGTATTCCGTCCTTTTCGCGTCGCGCTCACTGTCCACCCGGCGACATCCAGGTGTTCTCGCCGGAGGAGGTTTGGGCGCTGGTACGAGTGGCCGCGTCCGAGCAGGACGGCGCTGTGTCTTGACGGCGGCGTTTACGGGGCTGAGGATGGG
>JBPCQU010000216.1:0-4604 GCA_050997795.1 Solirubrobacteraceae bacterium
GCGTGGAGCTGCTCGGGTCCGATGGTTTTCTGCCCGTCGAGCAGTGTGTAGATGAGCGCGAGCCGGATGACGTGTGCTTCGGCGCGGGCGGTGAGTTGTCCGAGGAGACCGTCGGCGGGTTGGGTGAGCTGCGGGTAGAGCTGCCACCACAGCTCGCGGGCGTCAGGGGTGAGGGTGACTTTCCCGGCGGTGTGGGCGTGCCCCAGCACGCTGGTCAGGTAGCGGCCCAGGTCGGTGCCTTTCAGCGGGTCGGGATCGCCGCCTTCGGGCAGCAGGCGGACGCGTCTGACGGCGGCGAAGATGAACCGGTTCAAAAAGCCGTTGGCGATCTCGACGGTGGTGGTGTGACGACGCAGCTCGGTCTGGGTGATGTGCCCTATGATCGAGATGTGCGCCTGGGTGGCGCGCGCTGGTGCGGTGCGGGTCAGCAGCGCGAGCGGCCGGCCGTCCCAGGCAGAGCGCATTGTCGTTGACAGTGTCGAGCTCGCGGCCGGCGGACTTCAGCACGGTGGCGAACTCGGGCTCGATCACGAGCAACCGTTTGTCGCTCGCGCCGGGGTCGGGGCCTTGCGGGTCGCGGACGGCCCAGATCAGCCCCTCGCCGGATGACAAACCGGTCGTGAGCCGTGACGTGAACGCTGGATCGGCCTGCGCGAGCAGGCGGGCGACATGATCGAACGAGCTGCCCTTCCGGGCCTTCGCGCTGTCACCGACCAGCACCACGAACTCGTTGGGATGATGCCGGGTCGCTTCGACCTGGAAGTAGGCGTCGCGGCCGATCAACGCGCCGCAGCCGACCAGCAGCTGGGTCAGGATCGCGGCCGGGTCGGCCTCCGTGTGCGGAGCGATCCTGGCAACGATCTGGCCGGGCAGCCCGTGATAGGTGATCTGGTCGGGCGGGACTGGCCAGTCGGCCGGTGGCGGTGAGACCGAGAGCGACCGGGGGCGGTCGGCTGGCGCCGACGGCTGGTCGAACAGAGAGACGACCTGGTTGGTCATTCGGCGGTGATCTCGGCGAGCGCGGCGCGGGCGGAGCTCTCGTCGCAGACAGACTTGTTCTGGGCGTAGGCGGCGATCAGCGTCTGCGTCGCGAGGTTGTTCACCGCGCGTGGCAGCCCGCGGGAGGCGTCGTGGATCAGCGCGGCCGCGTCGTCACTGAAGATGGTGTCCGAGCGGCCGGCGAGCTTGACGTGATGCGCGATGTAGTCGCCGGTCTCTGTGCGGTCCATCCCGTCGATCGTGCACCGCAGCGCGATCCGCTGATCCAACGCGGCGAACACGCCCTGGCGCAGCTTGCGACGCAACGTCGGCTGTCCCAAGAGCAGACACGCGAACGTCGCGCGGGAGTCCATCTCGGAGTTCGTCAGCATCCGCAGCTCCTCCAATTGCTCGGCCGAAAGGAGGTGCGCCTCGTCGAGGATCAGCACCACGGTCTTGCCGCGCTCGGCGGTCTCAGCGGCGAGCAGATCGGTCGCTTGTGGGATCAGCGTCGCCCGATAGAACCTGGGGGTCGCGCCGAGCGCGGCGACGATCTGGGTATAGATCCCCCGCGCCCCGATCGCCGGGTTCGGCAAGTAGATGATCGTGTACCTGCTTGAGTCCAGATTCGCGCTCGCGGCGCGGGCAGCGACGGTCTTGCCGGCGCCGACCTCGCCGCAGACCACGCCCAACGCGCGCTCGGCGATGATCCACCCGACGCGGGCGACAGCCTCCTGGTGAGCGGCTGAGGCGAACAGCATCGAGGTCGCCAGCTCCTTGGTGAACGGCGTGCGCGACAGTCCCCAGTGCGCCCGCAGGCGATCGATACTCATCCCGTCATCTCCTTGCTGTCGTCCTCGTTCTCATCGCCTGCCGTGGGCAGATTGCGGTAGTCGATCCGCTGCTGCAGTTCCTGCTCGCGGCGTTTCTGGATCAGACCGAGGTAATCGATCCCGGTCGGCACGGCCGGCGCGACGGGCGGCTGCGCGCGCGGGTGGACGTGCCGTTTGATCTGCAACGGCACCGCCAGCCCGCGGTGCCGGCCGTCGAGACGCACCTCGACCTCGGCCAGCTCGAGCGGGTCGAAGATCAGATCCACCTGGCGGCCCGCGAGCTCGGGGTCGACCTCGTAGGTGTTGCCGTGCATCCCGACCGTCCCCGTCTTTGACGCAGTGCGCCGCTCTGACCAGCGGAACGCCTCGCGCAGCGCCCGCTCGGTCGGGACGCTCAGCGCGCCAGCGGCGAGGAACCGCTCAAGCGGCGTCTGCCCAGTCTCCGTGTGAACGCGCCCGTGGTAGACCTGCTCCACCCACGCCTGGAACACCTGGCCGAGTTCCTCAAGGCTCGCGGCCGGGCGGTCCTCGAGCTCGACCAACAGCTGCTCGCGAACCGTCCGGAAGACGCGTTCGATCTTTCCGCGCCCCTCCGGCCGTCCCGGCCGGCTGTGGATCAGACGGATCCCGAGCACGGCGCAGGAGCGCAGCAGCTGGCCGGACACGAACGGTGACCCGTTATCGACATAGACGGCCTTCGGGACGCCGCGTGCGGCGATCCCGGCCCGCAACGCGCGAGAGGCGTTCAGCACGTCCTCCCGCGCTGCCCACCGATAGCCGACCAGCAGCCGGCTGTGATCGTCGATGAAGCAGAACAGGAACACGCGGCGACCATCGATCAGCGGGCCGTGCAACGCGTCCCCGGTCCACAGCTCGTTGCGACGCTCAGCCTCAAACCGGCCCAGCGCACGCGCGATCTGACTTCCCTTCCACGGCAACCCCGCCGTCGCCAAGTGGCGTTAGATCGTGCGCGCCGACGGCGACGCGCCCTCGGCCTCCACGATGATCCGGTGGATCTGCGCCGCCGTCCGCGCCGGCTGCTCGCGCCGCAGCGCGACCGCCAACTCCAACAGACGCTCCGGCGTGCCGTTCGCGATCCGCCGCCGCGCCGGCACGAGCGCGTCGAACCCGCCCTCACGGTACGCACGGATCCAACGATCCAGCGTGTTGCGCCCGACCCTGACCCACCGCCCGTCCGGGTCCAGGTGCTCGCGCTCAGCCAACGCGCGGACCAGCCGCCCGCGCTCCCGCGCCGAGAGCGAGACGTCCGTCGCCTCGCCGACGATCTGCCAGCGAAACAACCCGATCTTCTGCGCCCTATCCACCCATCGCCTCCTGACCGTCGATTGACCGAGCGGCCAGGATCACGGTCACTCAGGCACAGGCCAAGGCGTGATCGTGTTGATCTCCAACAGCCCGCCCGCAGTCAGCGCCGATGCCCACGACCACGGCGAGCGGCGCCCGAGCAGCAGCGACGCCACTCTCGTGCACACGCCGATCGCCTCGATCGCGTCAGCGACCTGAAACCCCTGCCCGGCCAGCGGATCGAGCGAGCCGTCCAGCGCGCGCCCCCACCGCAGGAAGTGACCGGCGATCAGCTCCGCCCGCGTTCGGAACCGCTGCCGCCACTCGCGCACCGTCTCACCCGGCACCCCGAGCCGCTCACCAGCCCGCCGATACCCCTCCCGGCCCGCCGACAGCAGCGCCGCGCCGATCACCTCCGCCACATACCGCCGGCGCGCGAGGCACACCTCCGGTAACAGCACATGCGTCGCCCGGCACGAACGCTCGCGACAACGACCACGACGCGGTCGCATCCGTCGCAACCCCGACGCGGTCCGGACCTCCCGCAACCGCGAGCAGCCCCAACCTCCCAACGCGCCCGCCCGGCAACGCGGGCACACCAACCGGCCGGCAGCGAGATCCGCCTCGACCACAGCACGATCGTCTGAGACGATGAGCATGACGTCCTCCAACGGCGTCACGGGCTCCCTCGCCTCTACCGCGTCAACGTTTCGGCGAGGCGGCCCTCAAATCAACAGGATCACCATCATCCTGTCGCCGGCCGCCCCCAGGAGCCGACCCCATCACCACGCTCCTTGTCGCTGACCGCCCCAGCCGTCACCACCAGGCATGTCGCTCAACAACGCAGCGGCCAAGGCAGCGGCCGTGCACCTTGCAATGCATCCGGCTCAAGCAAGCGGCGAAGGTCTGGTGGCGATCAAGCCCAACGAACTGATGCCCGAAGGCAGCAGGTCGTCCGCGGGTCCGCTCACCTCGGCCAGTGACCGGGTGTCTAGCTTGTCCGTTGGTTGAGGGCTGGTCGTCATCGTCGTCTTCGTCGTTCACCTGACCACGTCAGCGCGCTTTCGCGCCCGAGCACCCGGCCCGGTATCCGGCCGGTTATCCGCGACCATCAGCAGGAGGGCGCTGATCTGCTGATCACGGTTTCCCGCTGCGTTTCCGCCGCCGGCGTTCGCTTATTGGTCATCCTGTGCCCGCCGAGGATTTGAGCGTTCCTCACGGTCAGCCGACCGCTCGTCCCCAGAGGAGACGAGCGGACCCAGACGGGGTTTCCACGTTCCGCACGCAAAAGACACGACCGGGGAGGGCGCCCTCTATAGCCCGGGGACGACGGTGCTCACCCAGACCGACCACGATCATCGGCCTGCGCCCGCTGCACCACAGCAGCACGTCCCTACACCCCGCCACAACCATCCATCCATGCGAGGCTCCGCTTGACGAGCCATCAACGTGAGCCGGACCGGGTTCCACGGAGACTGGGTTTGTAGG
>JBPCQU010000231.1:0-5140 GCA_050997795.1 Solirubrobacteraceae bacterium
CCAAATCACCGGCGGCCGCAAGGCCGCCCATAACCAAAACCAGTCGCGCCAGCCGTGACCACTCGAACGCGACCGCGAAGGCTCGGCGCGTGAGCAGGTACATGACGCTCAGCATGACGGCATACGCCCCGCAGAGAGCGATCCCGGCGCCGGCGATCCCCAAAGTGGGAACGAGAATCAGAATCAGAATCACATTCGCGGCCAGTCCGGCCAGCGAAGCGGGGAAGTTGCGCGTCGTGACCTTGGCCCGCCCGGCGATCACGAGGAACACGACCCAGAGACCGTACAGCGCCCAACCGAGCGCCACCCAGGGCAGCGCCCGGTAGGCGCCGAAGAAGTGAGGCGTGGTGAGCAGCCTCAGGATCCAGCGGCCGAGCAGCGCCAGCCCGGCGACGGCCCAGCCCGCGACGAACACGTAATAGGTGGTCACCAGCCCGTACAGGCGCGAGGCCTGGGCGTCGTCGGTGACCGAGTAGGCCAGCGGCGGCCACGCGTACTGGAACGCGCGCACGATGAAGGCAACGGCGCCCGCGAGCTTGACGGCGATCGAGTAGAGCCCCGCGAGCGCCGGGCTCGAATGGTGGTAGACGTAGAAGCGGTCGACGATGCTAAGCGCATACACCGACGCCTCGGCCGGCACGGTCGGCAGACCGAAGCGCAGCAGCACGGCCATCTGCTCGGCGGGACCGCGCCGCGGCGCAAGACGGCGGCGCATCGTCCACCAGAGGGCCACCAGGACGACGGTCGAGGCGCCGTAGTTGCCCAGCAGCAGCCCGCGGGCGCCGTCACCGAGGCCGACCACCAGCACGACCGACGCGGCGATCGTCATCAGCACGTTGGCCAGCGAGGCGATCGCGTACGTGCGCAGCCGCTCGTCGACGCGCAGCAGGCCGTAGGCGAGCTCGAGGTTGGTGAACGACCACAGTCCCAGGACCGCGACCAGGAAGGTGGTCCGGTCGGCGTGACCGAGCACGACCCGGCTGAGGGGGGCCGCCAGCGCCGCCAGCACGGCGGCAGCCGCGGTGGTCGCGATCAGCAGGAAGCTCGCGGCACGGCGCACGAGCGCGTCCCGACGCGCACGGTCCTCGTCGGTGAAGTAGAAGCGTAGGAACGCTTCGATGATCCCGAAGCGCACGACGATGCTGACGAAGATGACCCCGTTGGCCAGCAGCTCGACGACCCCGTAGCCGGCCGGGTCGATGTAGCGCGTGTAGACCGGCAGCAGCAGGACCGCGATCAGCTTGGAGACGACGTCGGCGACCTGGTAGGCGGCCAGCGAGGAGACCAGGCGCTTGAGGTAGGCGGTCATCGCTAGCCCTCCAGGACGCTCCAGATTCGGTCCAGTAGTTGCTGGGCGTCGAAGTTGTGCGCCAGGCTGGAGCCGAAACCCGGCAGGCCGACGTCGATCACGATCCCGCGGCCGAGCCGGTAGCCGATGATCGCCGGTTGCGTGCTGGCGACGCCCGCCGCGGAGGAGACCACGCGCCCCGCGGCCACCGGCGCAAACGGTTGGTAGGCGCGGTAGCCGCGCAGCGCCCCCGAGGTGCCCGAGAAGATCCGCAGCCCGTCGGAGCCAGCCAGGATCAGAGCGCCGTGGGTTCGGGCGAGGGGTCCGGCACGTGCGCCAAGCGCGTCGATGGGTCGCGGCGCGGTTGGGTCGTAGGCCGCCCCTCCGGCGAGCGTGACGCCGCGCCGTAGGGAGTCGATCCCGAGCGACAGGACGTGGCCTCCGGCGCTGGCGTAGCTGCGCAGAGCCGCCGCGAGCCGGGGCGGCAGCCAGCGCTCGTCCCCGGCCAGCACGACCCCCGGGCGTGACGCGAGCGAAGGGCCGGTGCCCTGCGCCAGCGCCAAGTCGGTGGTCAGGTCGTAGCTCAGGTGCGCGCTGTGGAGGTAGGCCACCAGCGCGGCTTGGTCGCCCAGCCCCGCCGGGAGGCCGTCCGCCAGGGGGCGCCCCAGCTCGATCCGGTCTCCCGCCAAGAGCGTGTTCGGGAGCCCGTCGCCATCGTCGTCGACCAGATTGGCGCCCTGCCAGGTGAGCGCTGGCAGCACGACCAGCACGCGAGCCGCGCCCCCGCCCGCTCGGGCGCTCGCGACGAGCGGGACCGCCGTGCGGTGAGTCCCCCAGCGCAGAGCCAGCTCGTACAGCCCGGCTCCGCCGGCGGCGGGGAGCGGCACCTGGAGCTGGTATGCACTCGTCGCGCCGGACGCGAGCGTGCGCCTGGTCCCCGGGCGGGTCAGCGTCCAGCGATAGGCATGGCGGCGGGCGTCGACGTAGACCGTCGCCGCGCTCCCGGCCGGAACGGGGATCAGCGGGGGCTGGGCGGCGAGATAGCGGACCGTGACGCCCGCGTTGGCCGTCGTGCCCGCGACGGGCGGCAGCTCGGGCGGGAACCTGCCGGTGTTGCAGGCCCGATCGGTGACCTCGAGGCCGACCAGGTAGGTCCCCTGCGGGGCGGGCAGGCCACCGGTGAGAGTGCCGTCCCAGGTCGAGGTCGAGCCGCGGCGCGAGGCGAAGCTCTTGACCAGCTGCGGGGCGCCGGGGAGGTCAGTGCGGTAGATCAGGATTCGGCCGGAGAGGTGACGGGTCCCCGTGAAGCGGATCGTCGCTGCGGCCACGCCGGGCTGGGGGATGAGGTGGGGCGTGACCGCCGTGACCTTTGGGCGTGGCGGCACCGTCTCGACGGTCACCGGCTCGGGGCCGGCGTTGTTGGAGATCAGGAACGAGCGCCCCTGGTGGATCAGCGAGACCCTGATGTAGTACGTTCCGTCGGGGGCGACTGACCCGCTCTGGGTGTCACCGTTCCACGTAAACGCCTTTCGCACCGGCTGGGGCTTGGCGCGCATGTGGACGCCCGAGGCGAGCGTGTTTACGATCGTCGTGCCGTCGCTGCCGACGATGTAGACGTCGATGTCGTCTGAGCGGTGCTGGAGGTAGAAGGAGACGAGCATCGAGCGGTGGCTGACGAGCTTGAAGGCGCCGGTGCGGGTGCGGACCCGGCACGCCTTCCCATCGATGGGGTTGATCGCCGCCGGCGCGGGAGCCGGTACGCCGGCGAGCAGCGGCGTGGTGACCTTGAGGTGCTGGGTGACGAAGAATGCAGCGACAGTCGCGACCGCCAGCGCGACGAACGCCGCGACCGGCAGTCGCCTCACAGCGGTAGGACCGCCACGTTCGGGACTTCGAAATCCTGAAACGCGTCAAGGCCACGGGGGTCGGCGGCGCAGAGCATCACGCGGATCGACCCGCCGTGGCAGACGACCAGCGCGGGCAGGCGGCCGGTCTCATGGATCTCAGTCAGCGACGCGCTGACGCGCTGCTGCTGGTCGAGCAGCGATTCTCCTCCGGGAAAGCGGAACTCCGCCCCCGCGCGCAGCCAGGCCGCGTAGAGCTCGGGCTCCTCGTGCGCGATGTCGACGAACCAGTGACCCTCCCAGCGACCGCGGTTGGCCTCGCGCAGCCGCGGATCGAGCGCCGGATCGAGTCCGATCCGGGAGCCGACGATCTCGGCCGTCTCGCGGGCGCGGCTCAAGTCCGAGGCCCACAGCGATGCGATCGCGGGCGACGTCGTTGCCATCCGCTGCGCGAGCTCGTCCGCCTGGGCACGGCCGGTGTCGTTGAGCGGAGTGTCGGTGAAGCCCTGGACGCGAAGCGGCTCCAGGTTGTCGTTCGTCTGGCCGTGACGAGCGAGCAGAACTCCGCGCAGGGGTCGCGTCGAGGGGAGCACCCCTCAGACGTCGACGTCGACGACCGCGGTGTCCGAACGCAGTCCCACGCGCATCGTCTCGAGCGACAGGACCTCCTCGGGGATGATGTTCCCCAGGTTCACGTCCGGACCGAAGCGGCGAATGAACCACACCTGCTGGTCCTTGCGCGGCGCCTCGAACAGGATCTTCTCTGGGCGGACAGCGTGGGCGATCTCGTCGATCAGACCCATCCTCACTTCTCCGTCGTGGCGGAAGATGCCGACGCTGCCGCTCTCGCGCGCCTCGGCGATCACCTTCCAGGCACCCGCCTCGAGCTCTGATTGGATCTGCTCCACCCAACGGAAGGGCGCCATGATCCGTGTGTTGTCCTTCGAGCCAACTTCGGACAGGACGGTGAACTCGTTCGCCAGGCGCTCGATCAGCTCGAGCTTGCGCTCGTGCTCGAGCGTGATCGTCCCGTCGGAGACCTCGATGTGCTTCAGGTCGAGCTCGTGCAGCCTCGCCACGAGTGCGTCGAGACGGTCCTGGGCGATCGCCAGCTCGGTCAGCGTGCCGCCGAGCACCACCGAGAGGCCGTGTTCGCTGTAGCGCTTCAGCTTCGCTTCGAGGTTGCCGGTCGCGACCGCGGTGCCCCAGCCGAGCTTGACCAGATCGATGTAATCCCCGGCGACCTCCACCAGCCCGTCCACCTCGGCGACCGAGAGGCCCCGGTCGAGCACGTGCGTGATCCCTTGCTGCCGGGGCTTGGCAGCCCTCTCGGGGAGGTTGAGCAGGTCCGTCATCGACACGGTGGAGCTAGGTGGTGGACGCGGACGAGGTGGTGGCGGATGAGGCGAGATCGGAGCCAACCGTGACGACGACCTGCGCCGTGCACGGGGACGACTGCGGACACGCTACAGCCTGGTCACTCTGGGAGACAGCCTGGACCGAGGCGGAGCCGAGCTTGAGTGAGCGGGCCACGAGCAGTGCGGCGCGACGCTCGCCGGGCCGGTAGCCGACTACGGTCGCCGTCTGGGTCTGGTCGGGCGCGGAGGCCGGCGTCCCCGTCTTGTAGCCGGCGCCCGCGAGCCGCTGAGAGACGTCGTGAGCAAGATTGAACGTGGCGGTTCCGTTGAGCACCACCACGCTCACCGTGGAGGGCTTGAGCGCGGCGCCCGCGCGGCTGCCCCCACGCGCCTTGCCGGCGGGGGCGTTGCTGGCCAGTCCCGACCTGCTCGAGGTCTGCGGGCTCCCGCCGCCCGAGGTGAGCAGCAGCAAGGCGACGACGACCGCGGCGATGGCGAGGATGCCGGCGACGACTGTGGCGCCGAGACGGCCCCGGGAACGGTTGGGGCCCGCCGGCGTGGCGCGGCGCGGCGCGCCCGGTACCGTCCGCGATCCGGTGGCGCGCGCCGGGGCGCGCGGTGGCGACGCTGCGGCCCTCGCAGGCGCTGAG
>JBPCQU010000007.1:0-9436 GCA_050997795.1 Solirubrobacteraceae bacterium
AGAAAATGGGCCATTAGTGGTCGTCCACCGCGCGGCAGCTTACCCGTCGTGGCGGCTTCTTGGCCGGCCAGCCATCCGTTGTCGGCGCGCGCCGACCGCTACCGTCCGTCCAGCCACCAACCGGAAAACCAGGAGGAGTCTTCAATGGCCAGAGCCCCACGATCGCTCGCCGGGAAGGTCGTCGCCATCACCGGGGGAGCCCGGGGGATCGGGCGCGCCACGGCGACGGCGCTGATCAGGCAGGGCGCGCGGGTGGCGATCGGCGACATCGAGGCCGCGCTGGCCGAGCAGACCGCGCAGGAGCTCGACGGCGCCACCGTCGGCCTGCCGCTGGACGTCACCGACCGCGCCAGCTTCGCCGCCTTCCTTGAGCAGGTGGAGCAGCGGCTCGGTCCACTGGACGTGCTGATAAATAACGCCGGCATCATGCCGATCGGGCCGTTCGTGGAGGAGACCGACGCCACCGCCGACCGGATGATCGACATCAACCTGAAGGGGGTCATCTACGGCTCCAAGCTGGCGCTCGAGCGCTTCATCCCCCGCGGGCGTGGCCACCTGGTCAACGTCGCCTCCGCCGCCGGCAAGGCTGGCTTCCCCGGCGGGGCTACCTACTGCGCCACCAAGCACGCCGTCGTCGGGCTCAGCGAGGCGATCCGCGCCGAGGTCCGTCCGACCGAGATCGACGTCAGCATCGTGATGCCGGTCGTGGTCAACACCGAGCTCGGATCGGGGCTCCAGAAGAGCCGCGGCGTCAAGGTGGTCGAGCCCGAGGACGTCGCCAACGCAATCGTCGACGCGCTTCAGAGCGGCCGGACGGACGTGTTCGTGCCCAAGTCGGTGCAGGGTTTGTTCCGGCTCATGTATGTCGTGCCGCGTCCGGTGGCGGACTGGGTTACCAGGGTGCTGAAGGGCGACCAGGTGCTGATGAACCCCGACCACACCGGCCGCGGCGCGTACGAGCGGCGGCTCGCGGCGGGCTACGAGCCACAGGCCGCTGTCCAGCCTGGGCCGGAGCCGGCCGCCGAGCGCGACCCACAGACGGTCTAGCCGGCGCGCAGCCAGTCGGCGATCAGCTCGCCGATCTGCGGGCCCGCGTCCTCCTGTAGGAAGTGGCTCGCGTCGGCGATCACGTGCGCGACCTCGGTCCCGAGCGCGGCGGCGAACCGGCGGCCGGTCTCGAGCGGAAGCACTGGATCGGAGTCGGCCCACAGGATCAGCTTCGGGCGCGGATCGCCGCGCAGCGCCTCGAGCACGCGCTGGCCCGCCGCGGCGCCCGGCGCTCCGGGGTCGAGGGGGATGATCGCGGGAAAAGCGCGCGCGCCGGCCTTGGCCGCCGCGTTGGGGAACGGGGCCTCGTAGGCGGCGATTACCTCGTCGCCAGGGTCGCGCTGGCACGCTCCGCGGACCAGGAACCCGACTGGGAGGTCCTCGGTCCGGGCCACGAAGTCACGGAAAGCAAGCCAGGCCTCGGTCATCTTCTGGTGGCCGGTGAACACCCCGGTGTCGAGCACGACGATCCGCTCGATCCGCTCGGGGTGCTCGACAGCGACGCGCAGCCCGATTGGGCCGCCCCAGTCGTGCACGACGATCGTCGCTCCGCGGACGTCGAGCTGCTCGACCAGCGCCGCGATCGCCCCGGTGTGGCGGTCATAGGTGTACCAGCCGATGTCCGTCGGCTTGTCCGAGCGTCCGAAGCCCGGCAGATCCGGGGCGATGCAGCGAAAGCCCGCGTCGCGCACCGGTCCGATCACCTTCCGCCACAGAAATGACCACGTGGGCTCGCCGTGCAGGAAGATCACCGGCTTCCCGGCGCCCTCGTCGAGGTGGGCGAGCCGCAGACCGTCGAACTGACGCCAGTGCGCCTCGAACGGAAACTCGGGCAGGCCCTCAAAGCGCTCCTCCGGGGTGCGCACCGCGTTGGTCACGCCCGCAACCTACCAGCGCCGCGCCGCGCGCTCTCTGGCCGCGGGCTTCGCGCCTGGGGAGCACGGCCTCCGGCTCCCCCAGCCGAGCGCTCAGGCTTGCGCCCGGAACGCTGGCTGGGCGCCAGCGACGCGACTGCTGCGGAGCCGTTACCGCACCCAGCTGCTCGCGTCGGAGGCGACTGTAACGTCGATCACGGTCGGTTCTCGCGCCCAGGCGATCAGGTTCAGCGCCTGCAGCCGATCCAGCATCGCCTGCAGCGCGTCGGCCTGGGCGCGGCTCCAGTAACGGCGTGAGATCTGAAACGAGTAGCCGTTCGTGGCCGCGGTGAAGTCGCCCCCGACCAGCCGCTGATAGCGCTGGTCGCTGACCGCGCTGTAGATCCGCAGCGGCTCGGCGCCACCGGACAGCGAGCGCACGCGTGCGGCGAGCGCGATCAAGAGTCGCAGCGCCACCGGTCGCAGCCCGCGGTAGAGCGCCGCCGTCGCGCCGACGCTGCGCGCCTGCGAGCCCAGCGTCGGGTCGAACTCGAGTCCG
Organism: Solirubrobacteraceae bacterium; assembly: GCA_050997795.1. GTDB lineage: Bacteria > Actinomycetota > Thermoleophilia > Solirubrobacterales > Solirubrobacteraceae > Palsa-465. Next base: position 2,461 of record JBPCQU010000007.1, read on the forward strand.
AGCTGGGCGGCGTTCGACGGCAGCGGCACCAGCGTGTGGCTCTGGTAGGCGGCGGCGAGCGCACCCGGATCGGAGAACGTCTGGGTTCGGTCAGGCGGGTGCAGCACCTCGGCGTTGGAGTCCGACGCGCTCTGCAGCGAGTCCAGTCGCGCGAGCGCGCTCCGGTCGGCTCGGTACAGGCGCATGATTGCAGCGGCGCCGAGCACGCGCCAGTAGTAGAGCGAGGAGTCGTCGCCGAACCCCGACAGCAGGGCGTAGGCGGCCCCGTGGCGATCCGGCGCGGTGTCGAAGTAGAGCTGCGCGTACGGGACCGCCCGCCCGGAATCGTAGTCGGCGAGGACCTGGTGCAGGTTGCCGATCCCCATGTGGTAGGACTCGATCGCGAGGTCCTGACGGCCGAACTGGTGCTCGGCCAGCTGCAGATAGCGAACCGTCGCGGCGAGCTCCTTGGCAGGGTTGAAGCGATCGTCGATCGCGGCCCGACGCGCCAGCAGCGGCGCCAGCAGCCCGCTGCGCGTGCCTGCCGCGACGGCGTCGATGGCCGCAGTCAGCCGCCGGCTCTGCTTGAGATCGATGTGCATGCCGAGCAGTGACTGGCCGGTCTGAGCGAGGATCTGGGTCAGGCCGGCTGCATCGGCCGGATCGGACCCGGCGATGATCTCCGGCCGGCCGGCGCTCTCCACGAACACGAGCGCCTCGAGCAGGTTCGGGTCGATCCCGGAGCCCGCCGTCGCGCGCTCGATCATCGGGCGCAGCGCCGCGACGCGCGCGGCTGTCGCCAGCGCCCCGCCCGGGCTCTTGACGAACAGGGGATGCGCCTCGCCGGCCACCGCCCGCTCCACGAAGTCGGCCTCGCGGCCGGGCACGTAGGCAAACGGATCCCCGGCGCCTGCGCCGGGAGCCTGGCCGGGGCGCGGCGGGCGAGGCAGCGAGCCGCCGATCCCCGAGGCGATCACTACTACCACCACCAGCAGCGCTCCGATCGGGAGCATCAGACGAGCGCGACGCTGGCCAACCGGCCGGCGGCGGCGCCGGGCGTGACCGCCTGGGGCGGTGCTCATGTCCTGAACGTAAGGCGGTGGCAGCGAGCGGCCTGAGCCACCGTCTGGTCATGACTCGGGAATACCTGCCAGCCGTAGGAATGGGGGTAGATGTTGAGCAGCGGACGCGGGTGCTCGCGCTCGTGCTTGGCGCTGAAGTAGAGGACGCCGGTGTTCGTGCCCAGGTACCAGGCCAGGATGCTCTGCCACGCGATCGGGATATTCGGCTGCCCGCAGGCCAGGATGCGAGACCCTCCCAGCTGTGTCACCGCCCGCGAGAGCAGGCCGATCTCGGTGGTGCGGGCGCGCTGGCTCCTGAGGTCTTTGCGCTCGAAATCGAGCCGAGAATGGGCCGTGGGGACGAGGGATACGGCGAAGATCGCGATCACCATCGCCGAGACCCAGCCCGCCGCCTGTGGCGAGACGGATACCCGCGCGCGCGCGAGGATCGAGCCCGCGTCGAGGATCACCCGCCCTACGAACACCCCCGCCAGCACGCACACCGCCGCGGCCGCCTCGAACATGTAGCGCGGCACCGCCGGCCAGCCGTGCAGCGCGAACGCGGTCTCGACCACCACCCAGAGGAGCGCGCCGGCGGCCAGCATCAGCACGGCCCGGTCGCGCCGGAGCACCGCGGACGCGGTGGCGATCAGAGCGGCGAGCTTGATCGAGATTCCGTTGAGCGCGAGAAAGCGGCCGAAGGTCCCGGTGATCTTGTTGCCGTGCAGCTCCCGCGGAGAGTGCTGCGCGAGCGACGCGGCCGAGAACGGACTCTTCGAGCTGAGCGCCGGAATCCCAAACCAGAGCAGCGGCAGCAGCCCGATGCCCGCCGTCATCTGGCGCCGCATCTCCGGGATCGTGCGCCACGCCCACAACACGTATAGGGCCATCGGCGCCCACACCTCGGGACGGCCGAGGGCCGCGAGCCACCAGGCCCAGAACGCCCAGCGGTAGCGGCGGTGCAGGATGCAGTCCACGGCCGCCAGGCACAGAGTGACGACCACCGTGTCGGACTCGGCGCTCAGGACCGAGTGCAGGTAGACGTCGATTCCGAACAGCGCCAGGGCGGCGACGAGACCGGCGGCATACGCGGCGTAACGCCGCTCCGGCGGAGCATCTACGAGCGCGAAAGCGACTCGCCACGCGAACACCAGCCCACCGAGCGACAACGCGACCGCGGTGACCATCCACAGCCACAGCTCGTAGCGGCCGAACAGCGCGTAGGGCACGGTGAACACGAACGGCAGCGGCTTCCACGAAGGGGCGCCGTTGGTGTCGAGCGCCCCATGAATCGTGAGATGGCCCCATACCAGCCAGCCGTAGGGGTCATAGCCGGGCCGCGCCCGCGCCCACACCACGATCCCGGCCGAGACCAGCACGAGCGCCGCCGCGCCCACCAGCCAGCGGTTGGAGTAGATCAGCTTCGAGGCCGTCTCGCGGCGCCCGCGGAGGCTCGACTGCGCCCCGCGGCTGTCCTGAAACGGCCCGCGCGCTCCGAACGTTTGCTCCGACACGGGAGCGTTTGAAACTAGCAATGATCGCCAGCAGGGCCACGGCTCGACTGCGATCGCGTATGCTCGACAGCTCGTCCGGGCGGCTTTCGGTCGCCCGGTCGGCTATTCTCGTGCGCTTGCGGGTCAGCGAGATCGCTTTGGCCGATTGACTACCGCCTGAGGGGCCGCGAGCGCTGAAGATCTAAAAGTGCGACGGAAGGTATTGGAGCGTCCGTATGAAAATCCTGGTTCTTGGCGGTGACGGATACCTCGGGTGGCCGACCGCGCTGCATCTCTCTAGCGTTGGGCACGAGGTGGCGGTCAACGACAACTTCGCCCGTCGCGGCTACGACGTGGAGATGGGGGTCGAGAGCCTGATCCCAATCCTGCCCCTCGAGGAGCGCATCGCCGCCTGGGGCGAGGTAGGCGGCCTTCAGATCAAGTCCTACGTCGGCGATCTCTGCGAGGCCGACTTCGTGCACCAGATGGTGCGGGAATTCCACCCCGAGGCGATCGTTCACTTCGCCGAGCAGCGCGCCGCTCCGTACTCGATGATCTCCCAGGCCCACGCGGTCTACACGCAGACCAACAACGTGGTCGGCAACCTCAACGTGATGTACGCGATCGCCGACATCGACCGCGACATCCACCTGGTCAAGCTCGGCACGATGGGTGAGTACGGCCAGCCCAACATCGACATCGAAGAGGGTTGGATCGAGGTCGAGCACAAGGGCCGCAAGGATCGGATGATCTATCCCAAGCGGCCGGGATCTTTCTATCACTGCTCGAAGGTCCACGACAGCCACAACATCGAGTTCGGTTGCCGCATCTGGGGCCTGCGCGCCACCGACCTCAACCAGGGCGTCGTCTACGGCGCCGACACCGAGCAAACCAAGCTCGACGACCGGCTCGCCACGCGCTTCGACTACGACGGGGTGTTCGGCACCGTGCTCAACCGGATGGTGATCCAGGCGGTCCTCGGGCACCCGCTGACGGTCTACGGCAACGGCTCCCAGACCCGGGGTCTGATCAACATCGTCGACACGGTCGAGTGCATCCGGCTGGCTTCCGAGACTCCCGCGCAGCGAGGCGAATTTCGCGTCTTCAATCAGATGACCGAGTCGCTGTCGATCAACCAGATCGCGCAGACGATCGCCGATGAGTTCCCCGGCGCGGTCACGATCGAGCACACGGAGAACCCGCGCGTCGAGATCTACGACCACTACTACAACGTCGTCCACACGGCGCTCGAGACCCTCGGGCTGAAGCCGACGCTGCTGTCGACGACGCTGATCGACCATCTGTTCGATGTCGTCGAGCGCTACCGGGATCGCGTCGATCTGGCGGCGATCCGGCCCACGGTCAAGTGGGCCGCGACGACGAGCGAGCTGCCGCGTACTTCGAGCGAGCTGGCCCAGGCGAAGTGACCGCCTCGCAAGCGGGGGCGGCGAGCCTGGCCGGGCGGCGGGTTCTCGTCACCGGTGGCTCCGGGTTCATCGGTCGCCATGTCGTTTCCGAGCTGACGGCCGAGGGCGCCGAGGTGCGAGTCGTCGACCTAAGGCCTTACCCCGACCCCGCGGTGGACGTCGTGATCGGCGACATCGCCGATCCCGAGGTCCTCGCGGCCGCGTTTGACGGCGGCTTTCAGTCGATCGTCCACCTGGCCGCCGTGACCTCGGTGCTGCGCTCGCTCGAGCACCCCGAGCTGACCTTCGCCACCAACGTGGTCGGCACCAATGCGGTCCTCGCGGCGGGCCGCGCGGCTGGGGTCACTTCACTCGCGTTCGCGTCCACCAACGCCGTGACGGGGCCGATGAAGGCCGCCCAGATCTCCGAGGCCGCGACGCTCGAGCCGCTGACGCCTTACGGCTCCACCAAGGCGGCCGGCGAAATGCTGATGTCGGCCTACACCGCCTCCTACGGCTTGCGCTGCGCCTGCATCAGGTTGACCAACGTGTACGGCCCCGGCATGCAGGCCAAGGACAGCATCATCGCGCGCTTGATGCGGGCGATTCGGCTCGGCACGACGTTCGAGATCTACGGCGACGGCAACCAGGTCCGCGACTACGTTCACGTCTCCGATGTCGTCGCCGCGATGCGCCTCGGGCTGTGCAGCGAGGAATGGGCCGGCCCTACGGTGATCGGCTCGGGCTCGTCGCTGTCGGTGCACGAGGTGCTCGACGCCGTGCGGGCGGTCAGCGGCGCCGAGCTCCCGGTCCGCCACGGACCCGCCAAGCCGGGGGAGATGCCGGCGGTGATCGTCGATCCGAGCCGCGCCCACGCCGCCGGCTGGTCGCCGCGCTTTCCCACGCTGTGCGAGGGACTGGTGGGGGTCTGGAAGGAATGGTCCACGGCTGAGGTGCAGGAGCCCGTTGCGGCCCCGGGGGCCCAGCCGTGACGCTCGTCGACCCCGAGCCGGCGCCGACGGTCGCCGAGGCGGAGTATGCCCGCCTCGAGCCCGCCGAACGGGGCGCCGCGGAGGCATTCCTCGCCGCCCATCCGGTAGGCCAGGGGGCTCCGCTGGCGGTCGTGATTCCCGCCTACAACGAGGAGCCGACCGTCGCCGAAGTGATCGCCGGGATCCCGTCGGAGGCAGCGGGTCGCCGTAGCGAGGTGATAGTCGTCGTCGATGGCGCCCGCGACTTCACCGCCGCGCGGGCGCTCGAGGCCGGCGCGCTCGTCTGTGACGTCCCCGTCAACCGGGGGCAGGGAGCGGCGCTGCGGCTCGGCTACTGGTTGGCCCGCGCCCGCGGCGCCGAGGTGATCGTCACGATCGACGCCGACGGTCAGTACGAGGCCCACGAGATCGCGCGCGTGATCGAGCCGATCCTCTCGGGCCGGGCCGACTTCGTCTCGGGCTCGCGCCGCCTCGGTAACGAGCTGACCACCGACGCCACGCGACACGCCGGCGTGATCGTGTTCGGCGCCTTGATCAGCGTGCTCGTCCGGCACCGGATCACCGACCCCGCCTGCGGGTTGCGGGCGATGCGCTCTGAGGTCACCGCCGCGGTCACGCTCGAGCAACCCCAATATCAGGCGTCGGAGCTGATGATCAGCGCCGCGTTGAACGGCTTCCGCCTGGCCGAGGTCCCGACGACGATGCGCGATCGTGACAACCACGCGACCGCCACCAAGAAGGGCGGGAACTTCGGCTACGGGGTGCGGTTCGCCCGCGCGGCGGTCCACACCTGGTGGCGCGACCGCACCGCCGCTCGCAGGCGCGAGCGGCCCGCGAACACCCAGTGCTCGTAGACGACGAACTTGGCCACGAACAGCACCGCCTGCACGAACACGTAGGACGCCGTCACCAGGATCACGCGGATCCCGTGGTGGGGCGCGATGCCGCGCACCTGCGTCTGAGTCCACCCGGTGGCCGCCGATGAAGCGACCAGCACGATCAGCGAGATCGCGAGGTAGGCCACGATCTCGCGCAGGAACGCCACCTCACCCTTGAGCTTCCACGCCCAGCGGCGATTCAGGATCCAGTTCGGGATCGCGCCGGCGACGAACGCGCCGATCGAGCACGCGGTCGTGTGAGAGCCACCCAAGATCACGTACATGAGCGCGAACACCACGATGCTGGTGGCCAGGGCGATCACCGAACCGATCGCGTAGCGCGTGATACGTCCCGCGAGCGCAGACTCACGTAGCCGCCGATGGACGTCAAGAGGCACGTTCAAATCGTAGCGGCTCGGGCGCCGACCGGTATTCGCGGTAGGTTGACACGCGGATGCGCATCGCCTCGGCCGCCGCGGAGCTGGTGCTCGACGACGATCTGCTTGTCGCGGGTGACAACCAGATCGGGCTGTCCAAGCTGCCGGCCGGGGCGTTTGACCTGATCTACATGGACCCGCCGTTCAACACCGGGCGAGCCCAGGCGAGGCATACGGTCGCGGTACAGGCCGACGCGAGCGCGGACCGGATCGGGTTCGGTGGCCGGCGGTACCGCTCCCGCCTGCTCCAGTCACTCAGCTACGACGACGCGTTCGCCGACTACCTCGCGTTCCTGGAGCCGCGCCTGGCCCGCGCCCGCGAGCTGCTCGCCCCCCACGGCACGCTCTATTTCCACATCGACTATCGCGAGGCGCACTACTGCAAGCTGCTGCTGGACGAGATCTACGGCCGCGACGCCTTTCTCAACGAGCTGATCTGGGCTTATGACTATGGGGCCAAGCCGCGTCGCCGGTGGCCCGCCAAGCACGACACGATCCTCGTCTACGTGCGGACGCCCGGGGCCCACCACTTTGACGCCGAAGCGGTGGACCGCGAGCCCTACATGGCCCCCGGGCTCGTCAGCGCCGAGAAGGCCGCCCGGGGCAAACGCCCGACTGACGTCTGGTTTCACACCATCGTCCCGACGAACGGGCGTGAGAAGACCGGCTATCCGACCCAGAAGCCCGAGGGCGTGCTTCGGCGGATGGTCGCTGCCTCCTCGCGAGCCGG
>JBPCQU010000060.1:0-4540 GCA_050997795.1 Solirubrobacteraceae bacterium
AGCCCAAGTTCTTGATCTGCAACGCCGACGAGTCCGAGCCGGGCACGTTCAAGGATCGCCAGATCCTGGCCGAGCAGCCGCACCTCGTGATCGAGGGCATGCTCGCCGGGATGCTCGCGGTCGGCGCGGAGCAGGGCTGGGTGTTCATCCGCCACGAGTACGGGCCCGAGGAGGCCGCGATCCGCGCCGAACTCGACGCCGCGCGCGATGCCGGCGTTCTGGGGGCAGACGTGCTCGGTTCGGGGCGACGGCTCGAGATCGATGTCTTTGTTTCCCCGGGCGGCTACATCCTCGGCGAGGAGTCAGCGCTGATCGAATGCATGGAAGGCCACCGGGGAGAGCCCCGGAACAAGCCGCCGTTCCCCGGCGTGCACGGGCTCTGGGGCAAGCCGACGCTGATGAACTCGGTCGAGACCCTGGCCGCGATCCCGATCATCCTGCAGCGCGGGGCACAGTGGTGGAAAGACCAGGGGGTGAACGGCGGCACCGGCCTGAAGTTCTTCGCGATCTCCGGGCACATCGCCCGCCCGGACGTCTACTGCGTGGCGATGGGCACCACGGCGCGGGGGCTGATCGAGCTCGCGGGCGGCCTGCCGGAGGGCGCGGAGCTGCAGGCGTTTCAGCCCGGCGGCGCGTCGTCGAACTTCCTCGGCCCCGATCAGCTCGATGTGCCGCTGGACTTCAAGCCGCTGGCCGACGCCGGGTCGATGCTCGGGTCGGGAGCGGTGGTCGTGATCGATGACCGGACCGATCTGCTCGCGGCCGCCACCAACGTCCTGCGTTTCTTCCGAGACGAATCCTGCGGCAAGTGCGTGCCCTGCCGGGTGGGGTCGCACAAGGCGCACGTGATCCTCTCAGAGGCCCTCGCGCGCGGAATCGACGCGGACGGCATCGATGAACGCATCGACCAGCTCGAGGAGACGCTGCGCCTGACCTCGATCTGCGGGCTTGGTCAGGTGGCGCTCGGCCCGGTGATGAGCGTTCTCCGCTTGCAGCGCACACCGGCGGCCGGCTGAAAAGCGCCGATGGTCGCCGCGGGGCGCGAGTTCTTCACGGTCAAGACCGTGGCCCAGGCGCTGCGCGACTTCCGACCGGACCACCGCAGCGCGGTCGAGACGGTCGCGCTCGAGCGGGCGTTCGGACGCGTCCCCGCGCAGGAGATCCGCGCGCGCGAGCCGCTGCCGGGCTTTGACCGCTCGAGCGTCGACGGCTTCGCGGTCCGCGCCCGGGACACGTTCGGCGCCTCGGAGACGATCCCCGCGTACTTGCGCGTGATCGGGGCAGTGAGGATGGGCGCCGCCGCGGAGGGGCTGGTGGGGGCCGAGAATGCGATCGCCGTCCCGACCGGGGGCATGGTGCCCGGTGGCGCCGACGCCGTCGTGATGGTGGAGCACACGCAGGAAGCGATGCCGGGGACGATCGAGGTCGTGCGCCCAGTCGCGCCCGGCGAGGGCATCGTCCGCGGCGACGAGGATCTCGCCCCCGGCGCGGTGATCGTAGGCCCGGGCCGTCCCCTGCGCGCCCAGGACGTGGCGATGCTCGCGGCCTGCGGGGTGGTCGAGGTGCCGGTTCACGCGCCGCCGCGCGTGGCGATCGTCGCCACCGGCGACGAGGTCGTTGCCCCGGACACGGCGGAGCTGGCATCGGGGCAGGTTCGCGATGCGCTCAGTGTCTCGATCGGCGCCCTGGCCACGGAGGCGGGCGGGGAGCCGGGATCGCCGCTGATCGTCGCCGACGACCGCGAGGCGCTCCAAGCCGCGCTGACTACAGCCGTGGCCGAGAGCGACCTCGTCGTCATCTGTGCCGGCTCCTCGGTCGGAGCGCGTGACGAGACGGCCGGGGCCGTGACCGCGCTCGCGGGCTCGGAGATCTGGTGCCACGGACTGGCGATCAAGCCCGGCAAGCCGACGCTGCTCGCGCACAGCGACGAGGTGCCGATCATCGGTCTGCCGGGAAACCCCCGCTCGGCGCTGGTGGTGTTCCGGCTGATCGGGATGCCGCTGGTGCGTCGCGCCGGCGGCTGGACGGCGGAGCATCGTCCCGGCACGATCCGTGCGCGCCTGACCCGTGACCTCCCATCGGCCGCCGGGCGCCTCGACGTCGTACAGGTGCAGCTGCGCGACGGGCAGGCCGAGCCGGTGTTCGGCCCCTCGGCGTTGCTGTCGGTCCTGACCGCCGCCGACGGCTACCTGATCCTCGACGAGGACGCCACCGGACTTCCGGCCGGTGAGCCGGTGGAGGTGTTTCCCTACGCCTGAGCGCGCGCCCCCGTTCCTGCGCGACGTCCCCTTGCAGCGTGCGGTGTCCGAGTGGCGCCGCTGCCGCGAGGCCGCCGGCTGTCCGGCGCGGGTTGACTCGATCGGCGTGGAGCTCGCGCAGGCCATCGGACGCGTCACCGCCGAGCCGGTCTGGGCCGCGCGCTCCTCGCCGCCGTTTGACTCGGCCGCGATGGACGGAATCGCGCTCCGCGCGGCCGACACGATCGGTGCGAGCGAGACCACGCCGCTGCGGCTCGGAGCGCAAGCGTTCGCCACCGTCGACACCGGCGATCCGCTCCCGGAGGGTTTCGACGCCGTGGTGATGCGCGAGCACGTCCACAACGCCGGCGGCTGCGCCGAGCTGAGGGCGGCGGTCGCGCCCTACCAGCACGTGCGCTCGATCGGCGAGGACATCAGCGCGACCGAGCTTTTGCTGCCGGCCGGCCAGAGGCTGCGCCCGGTCGATGTAGCTGCCGCCGCCGCCTCGGGCGCCACCGAACTGATCGTGCGAAGGCCGCCAGTAGTCGCGCTCCTCCCCACCGGGGACGAGATGCGACCCGTTGGCTCAGAGCTCGATCGGGGGGAGCTGCTCGAGACCAACTCGCTGATGCTCGCCGGCCAGGCGCAAGAGCTCGGCTGCGAGGTCGTGACGCTGCCGATCGAGCCCGACGATCCTGACCGCATCGCCTCCGCGATCGGTGACGTTGTCGGGCGCTGCGATCTGCTGATCGTGATCGCCGGCTCGAGCGCCGGGCGTGACGACCACACCGCGGCGCTGGTCGATCGGCTCGGGACGCTCGCGGTACACGGCGTCGCCGTGCGCCCCGGGCACCCCGCCGTGCTCGGCGCGGTCAAGGGGACGCCGGTGCTCGGCGCGCCCGGCTATCCGATCTCCACGTCGCTGACGTTTGACATCTTCGCGGCGCCGCTGCTCGCCGAGCTCGAGGGGGCACCCGAGGCGCCGCGGACCTCGGCCCGCGCCCGGCTCGCCCGCAAGCTCGCCTCCACGATCGGGATGGACGATTGGGTGCGCGTTCGCCTGGGCCGCGTCGGCGGCTCGCTGGTCGCCTCGCCGCTCTCGCGCGGCGCCGGCGTGCTGACCTCGCTCGTGCGGGCCGACGGACTGCTGATCGTCCCGGCGGACGTCGAGGGCCATCACGCCGGCGAGCAGGTCGAGGTGCAGCTCCTGCGCGGGCTCGATCGGATCGAGCGCACGATCGTCGCGATCGGCTCGCATGACCTGATCCTCGACCTGGCCGCCTCCGCGCTGCGCTCGAGCGACCCCGCGCTGACGCTTGCCTCGGGCAACGTCGGGTCGATGGGCGGCTTGATCGCGCTGCGCGACGGGCTCTCCCACCTGGCCGGGTCTCACCTGCTCGATCCCGAGACGGGCGGCTACACGCTTCCCTACGTCGATCGGCTGCTAGGCGATCGTCGGACCGCGGTCGTCCGCCTGGTGCATCGTGAGCAGGGCCTGATCGTCGCCCCCGGAAATCCCTTGGGCCTCGAGACAGTGGCCGACCTCGCCCGTCCGGGGCTGCGCTACTGCAACCGCCAGCGCGGCGCCGGCACGCGGGTGCTGCTCGACTACGAGCTCGTGCGGGAGCAGATCGATCCGGCCACGATCACCGGCTACGGGCGCGAGGAGCCCACCCATCTCGCGGTGGCGGCGGCGGTCGGCTCGGGGCGCGCCGACTGCGGGCTGGGCGTGCGAGCCGCGGCGCGGGCGTTCGGGCTCGAGTTCCTGCCCGTCACCCGGGAGCCCTACGACCTCGTGCTCGAGCGCGACACGCTCGAGGACGAGCTGCTGGCGCCACTCTGGCGGCTGCTCGAGGACACCGAGTTTCGCGCTTCGGTGGAGCAGCTCGGGGGCTACGACACCGCCGAGATGGGCCGCCGGATTCGCTGATGGACGGGTGGGCCGGTTAGCCGCCGCCCATCCCGGTGCTGAGGATCACCTGTTCGGCGTCGACCGGGAACGTGTCGCCGCTCACCGGCTCGTAGTAGGTGCCGTCGCTCTGGACGGCCTCGTAGTCCTGGTCGAGCCAGTGCCGGTAGGCCTCCTGCGCGGCGGTGACCGATGCCTGATCGGAGGGCGACCACTCGGCCAGGAGCTCGTCGCCGTCGACGGTTCTGCGCATCAACTTGCCCATCACGAGATCGTAGAGCCAAGAGCGGCGTCTGGAACTGGCGCTGGCGCCGCGCGCGCGAATACGATTGTGGCCTCGATGTGCGCAAACGGGTGAGGAGTCGCTGAGATGCCGGCGGGAGCGTCAGGAGGG
>JBPCQU010000116.1:0-10341 GCA_050997795.1 Solirubrobacteraceae bacterium
CCGGTGCTGCACGGCCCCTTCGGCGAGGACGGCACCGTCCAAGGGCTGCTCGAGTGCCTCGACGTCCCCTACGTCGGCGCCGGCGTGCTCGCGTCCGCGGCGTGCATGCACAAGGTGTTCTTCAAGGAGCTGATGGCCCGAGCGGGCCTACCCCAGGTCGACTACCGGGCCGTCACCGAGTCCGAGCACAGCGCCGATCCCGGCGCCGTCGGCCGGACGCTCGCGCCGCTCGGCTATCCGGCGTTCGTCAAGCCGGCGCGACTGGGGTCCTCGGTCGGGATCGTCAGGGTCAGTTCCGCGCAGGAGATGGACGCGGCGCTCGAGACGGCGTTTCACCACGACTCGCTGGCGATCGTCGAGGCGGCCGCCGGGGGTCGCGAGATCGAGTGCTCGGTGATCGGCAACGACGTGCCGCACGCGTCGCAGCCGGGCGAGATCCTGCTCGCCGCAGGCGAGGACGGGTGGTACGACTACGAGGCGAAATACTCCGCCGGCGGCATGCGGCTGGTGGTCCCGGCGCGGATCCCGCCGCACGTCAGCGAGCGCGTCCGCGAGCTCGCGGTGGAGGCATTCGTTCGCAGCGGCTGCGCCGGGCTGGCCCGGGTGGACTTCTTCGTCGTCGGCGAGACGGTGCTCGTCAACGAGCTCAACACGATGCCCGGCTTCACCCAGACGAGCGTCTTCGGGTCGCTGTTTCAAGCCAGCGGACTCCCCTACAGCGAGCTGCTCGACCGGCTGATCAAGCTCGCACTCGAGCGTCACGCGTCCGAGCGCGCACACCGGTTCTGAGCTCGAGCCACGGGCCGACGCTCGCTACGTGTAGAGGGCGATCTCGTTGACGGCGACCTGGTTGTGTGGACCGAGGCTCGTGATCCACACCAGGTAGTAGCGGTACTTGACGCCACCGGTGTCGAGCCCGATCGTCTGGGTCGGGCCCACGTCGCCGGCGGCCCCGACCCTGACCCAGCCCGCGGGGCCGGTGTCGAAGGTGTCGGGGTTGGGGTGCTCGCGGCGCGCGTAGATCACGACCGCGTAGCCCGGGGTCGCGGTGTCGATCACCAGCGATCGGGCGGCTACGCCCGGGCTCGCGTCGACGTAGATCCCGACGCCCGGCTTGCCCAGGCCGGAGTAGTAGGTCTCGGTCGTCCAGGCGGTGTTGCGGTCGCCGTCGATCGCCAGGCCGGTCTCCTCCGGGTGCTGGATCTTGGGCCCGGCGGTGGCGAGCGGGTTGTAGTCGTGCGCGCACGAGGTGCAGAGCTCCACCTGGGCGTGCGCCGCCGGTGGTGGCGGCTGGGGCAGCCTGCCCGTCCCGTGGTGCGTGCGCCCCGCGAGGAACACCAGGCCGCCGCTGACCGCCGCGATCACGAGCACGAGCAGCGCCACGACCGCCGCCGGGTGCCGAAGCCTGTAAGGGAACCGACGCTGGGCGCGCGAGGGCAGCGTGCGCAGCACCGTCGTGACCTCGCCGGTGGCGTTGCCAGATCTGGCGGCTTCGATCGCGAGCACGTCCTCGAGGTCGGCGATCAGCTCGGCGTCGTCGGCGTAGCGATCGTCTGGACGCTTGGCGGTGGCGGTGTCGACTACCGACGCCAGCGCCGCCGAGATCTCGGGCCGCTTGGTCTGGACGTCGGGGAGCTCCTCGCGGACGTGCTTCATCGCCACCGCCACCTGGTTCTCGCCCTTGAACGGGACTTCGCCGGTCAGCATCTCGTACAGGACCACGCCGAGCGAGTAGAGGTCCGACTGGCCCGTGACGTGCTGGCCGAGGGCCTGCTCCGGCGAGACGTAGTCGGTCGTGCCGAGGACGCGCCCGTCGGCCGTGAGCCCATCCTCCTCGAGCGTGCGGGCGATCCCGAAGTCGGTGACCTTGGCCGAGCCCTCCTCGTCGATCAGGACGTTCTGGGGCTTGACGTCACGATGGACGATGTGCCGCGCGTGGGCGGCCCCAAGCGCGCGCGCGATCTCGATCGCGTAGGCCACCGCTTCGGCCACGGGTAGCCGCCCCAGTCGCCGGATGCGGTCCTTGAGCGTCTCGCCTTCCACGTACTCGAGCACGATGTAGGGTCGCCCGTCGTCCTCGCCGGCGTCGATCACCCCCACCACGTGGGGATGCGATAGCTGCGCCACGGCGCGGGCCTCGCGCCGGAAGCGCTCGAGCTGATCCGAGTCTGAGGCGAGCGCTCGGTTCATCAACTTGACCGCCACCTGACGCTCGAGCGTTTCGTCGAATGCACGGTAGACCGTGGACATGCCGCCCGCGGCGATCCGCGCCTCCAAGCGATAGCGCCCGTTGAGAATTGTGCCCAGCAGCGTGCTCATCTAGCGCCCTCCATTTTGCGCCACTTCGCGATCGTGCACGCCCGCTGCTCGGCGCTAGGCCGCCCGCAGTCCGTCCGAGCTTCCTTCGATCCCGACCGTTGGGATCCGCAAGAGCCCCGCTCGGTCGCTGACGCGGCCGATCACGGCGCTGCCGGGGTGGTGCTCGGCGAGCAGCGCGGCGGCCGCAGCGGCGTCGGACTCGGGCACGACCACGCCGAAGCCGCAGCCCATGTTGAAGACCTCCCACATCTCGTGGGGGGGGACGGCGCCTAACTCGGAGATCAGTTCGAACACCGGCGGTGACGCCAGCGGCGCGGTGATCTCGAAGCCGATTCCCTCGCCGAGGCGCAGCAGGTTCAGCGCGCCGCCGCCCGTGATGTGCGCGAGGCCACGCACCTCGATCTCCGAGCTCAGCAGGGCGAGGATCGCCCGCACGTAGATGACGGTCGGCTCGAGCAGCACGTCGGCGACGGTCGCGCCGCGTAGGGCCGCTGGCGCGGCATCGAGCGCCAGCCCACCGTCCGCCAGCAGCGCGCGGCGAGCCAGCGTCAGGCCATTGGAGTGAACCCCCGAAGCGGGCAGGCCGAGCAGAGCGTCCCCGGGCGCGCACGCGCTGCCGTCGATGAGCTGGTCCAGCGCCACGGTGCCGAACGCCGAACCCACCAGGTCGAATCCATACGGCGAGGGATGGCCGCGGATCACCTCCGGAAGCTGGCAGACCTCTCCGCCGGGAATTTCGACCCCGGCCGCCTCGGCGCCGATCCGCAGGCCGACGGCTATTTGCACCAGCACCGCCGGGTCGGCCTGCTCGACGGCCAGGTAGTCGAGCAGCGCGAGCGGCTGCGCCCCGACGCAGATCAGGTCATTGACGTTCATCGCGACGCAGTCGATCCCGATCGTGTGAAACCGCTGAGCCTGCTCGGCGACGATCACCTTGGAGCCGACGCTGTCGGTCGCGAGCGCGACCCCCAGCCCGGGAGCGACCTCGAGCACGCTGGCGTAGTGGCCGGGCAGCGGGACCGACAGCGAAGGCCGCCCGGTTTCGATCCCCCGCAGCACCTCGACCAGCGCCGCGACCCCTCGATCGGCCTCGTGCGTGTCCACCCCGGCGGCTGCGTAGGCGTCCGTCACGCGGCCATTGTCTTACATCGCTCGGACCGTGACCGCCCTCGGCGCAGGCGCGCCAACACCGTGGTCGCGAGCGCGATCCTGTAGACGGCGTAGGGGAGCAGCGAGCGGTCCCGTTCGACTTGGCTGATCAGCCAGGTAGAGCCGAGCGTCGAGCCGAAGGAGGCCGCCGAGCCGAGCGCGAACGGGACCGCAGCTCCGCGGGGCAGGCCGCGCCGGGCAAGCCGGATCCCCTTCAGCAGCGTGGCCCCGGCGATCACCGGCAAGGCGACGTGGCGCGAGAGCCGGTTGGCGTCCTCGCGCGTGAACCGACGGATCCGCGCCGCCGCCAGCGTCGCGCCGTTGCGCGAGACGCCAGGGACCAGCGCGCACGCCTGTGCGACGCCGAGCCACAGCGCATCGCCAGCACCCGCCTGCGTCGAAGAGCGCGTCTGAGGGGCGCGGTCTGCCCAGGCCATCGCGACCGAGCCGCAGATCAGGCCGGCGGCGATCGTCGGTGGAGTTCCCAGCCGCCGCTCGATCTGGCGTTCGAGCGCGTACCCCACCACGGCCGGGGGCACGAACGACAGCGCGACCAGCCCTGCGAGACGGAAGCTCATCGCCCCCAGGGCATCGTTCACCTCCTCCTTCAAGGTGATCAGCAGCGCCGCCGCGGTCCCGGCGTGCAGCGCCACCTCGAACGATTTGCGCAGCTCGCTGTCCAGGCGGCAGTAGTCCCAGCCGAGCAGCCATGGAATCAGCGCGACGTGTCCCGAGGAGGAGATCGGCAGCAGCTCCGCCGGCCCGTGCAGGGCGCCGAGTGCCAGCGACTGGCCTATCTTCAGCGCCGCCGGTTCGCCGCCCCCGGCTGTGCCCGGCTCAGTCGGGCACGACATCCGCGGCCGGCTCGCCCGCGCCGTCCCGGTCGGATCGGCGGCGCACGATCAGATAGACGATCGCGGCCACGAGCACCGCGGCGCCGACGTAGTCGACGTACTCGAGGTGGTGGCGCCAGGCCGGCCATTGGCTGCCGACCGCCTTCCCGAGCACGCCCAGCGCGCCGATCCAGACGATCGAGCCGAGCGTAGCCAGCGACAGAAAGCGCCAGAACGGCATCTCGGCGACGCCGGCGGCGTAAGGGAACACTGCTCGGACGACCGGCAGCAGCCGCGAGACGAAGATCACCGGCGCTCCGTAGCGTTCGAACCACCGGTGCGCACGGTCCAGCCGGTTGGCGCTCACGTGCAGCTTGGCGCCTTGGCGCTCGAGCAGCTCGCGAGATCCGAAGTAGCCGATCGAGTACGCGATTGAGGCCCCCGCCACGTCTCCGATCACTCCGGCAGTGATGATCCCCGGCAGCGTCAGGTTGCCTCGAAAGACGTCGAAGCCGGCGAACAGCATCGTCGGCTCGGTGCCCGGGAGCCCGATCACGCCCGTGGTGAGCGTCATCAGCGCGACGCCTCCGAGCCCGAGACTCGCGATCAGGTGCGTCGCCACGCGGACCAGCGGTTCGGTGAGTGAGGCGATGGTCGGGAGCAAGAACCGCCAAGCGTAGCGACAGTGCCGATGCTCGGCCGGTGCGCGGCCGCTCGCATCGGTCCCGCTGACTCGCACCGGTCCGAGACGCCGGTAGGGTTGCCCGCCGTGCGCGTTTGGGTGGATCTGACCAACTCTCCCCACGTGCTCGTGATGCGCCCGGTGATCGCCGAGCTCCGCGCCCGCGGCCACGAGGTGCAGGTCACGGCGCGTGACTTTGCCCAGACGCTCGATCTGTGCGATCGCTTCGGGATCGAGCACACCGCGATCGGCCACCATCGAGGAGCCGGCCTGCTCGACAAGGCCCGCGGCCTCGCCGCGCGCTCGGTGGCGCTCGCGCGTTGGGGGCGGCGCCGGGGGTTTGATCTCGCGCTCGGCCACGGGTCCAACGACGTCACGGTCGCAGCAGCGCTGCTGAGAGTCCCGTCCTCCACGACCTTCGACTACGAGTGGGCAAAGGTCCAGCACACGCTGAACTGCCGCCTGGCCCGGGCGGTCGTCGTGCCAGACGCGATTCCGCCCGAGCGCCTCTACCGCTACGGCGCCCGCGGCAAGCTGTGGACCTACCCGGGCCTCAAGGAGGAGTACTACCTGGCTGACTTCGAGCCCGACCCGGGGGTGCTCGACGCGCTGGGGCTCGACGGCGGGGCTCCGATCGCGCTCGTGCGCACCCCGCCCGTGGTGTCGCTCTACCACCGGTTCGAGAATGACCTCTTCAGGCGGGTGCTCGAGCGCTTGCGCGGTTCGCAGGTAGTGGTGTTGCCGCGGACGCCCGAGCAGCGGGCGCAGCTCGCCGCCGCCGGGGGCTTCATCGTCCCCAAGCGCGCGATCGACGCCCAGTCGTTGATCGCCGCCGCCGACCTGGTCGTCTCCGCCGGCGGCACGATGAACCGGGAGGCGGTTGCGCTCGGGACGCCGGTGTTCACGGTGTTCGAGGGACGCCTAGGGGCGGTCGACGAGCGGCTGATCGCGCAAGGACGGTTGCGGCGGCTGGTGCGGGCCGATCAGGTGCAGCTCGTCAAGCGCAGCCCCGGGGAGGCCCAGGGGGCCGATCGGGTGCGCCGCGACCCCGGATTGCTGGCCGATCTGCTCCTCAGCGGGGCTGGTACCTTCAGTGGCTCCTCGTGTCAGACACCACGCTAGAGACGCCGCAAGTCCTCTCCGCGGAGGACAGCAGATCCACGCGGGCGCCCGGCTCCGCCGCAGGTCCCCGCTCGTTCATCGCCCGCCACGTCTGGTGGTTGGTCGCGCTGGGCGTGGTGGTCGTCTCAGCGGCCCTGATCCGGATCACCGGAACCCGCCCCGGGTATGACCCCTACGGGTGGCTCGACTGGGGCTATCAGACCCTCCGCGGCTCACTCAACCTCGGCGGCGCTCCCTCCTGGAAGCCGTTCACTTACTTCTTCACGGTCCCGTATTCGCTGTTCGGGCACTACGCACTATGGCTGTGGATGATCACGGCCGTTTCGATCTCTTTGGCCGGCGCGGTCTTCGGGGGCCGGATCGCCTACCGATTGATCGCAGCTGAGAGCGACAACCGCTGGCCCGCGGTCGTTGCCGCGATCGTCGGCGGCGCGGCCGTGCTCGGGATCCAGGAGTACTTCCACTACGTCCTCAGCGCCCAATCGGACTCGATGCTGGTCACGGTGTGCCTGGCGGCGATCGACTCCTACCTCTCAGGCCACTACCGCTGGGCGTACTGGCTCGGAATCCTCGCTTCGTTCGGCCGGCCCGAGGTCTGGCCATTTGTCGCCCTGTTCACGCTCTGGGCGTGGCGCAAGGTGCCCGCGATGCGCTGGATGCTCTGCACCGGTCCGCTGGCCGTCGCCTTCCTGTGGTTCGGGGTCCCCACGATCACCAATCACCGACCGAACATCGCCGGCCAGCTCGCGCTTCGCTCGCCGCGCGAGCTGCACAAGAACAAGATCGTCGGCACCTGGGACCGCTTCACCGCGCTGGACATCCTCCCGGTTGAGATCGCCGCCCTCGTCGCGGCCGGCCTGGCCGCGCTGCGCCGAAACCGGACCGTGCTTACCCTGGCCGGCTGCGCGCTGCTCTGGGTCGTGATCGAGATCGCTTTCACCCTGCACGGTTTCCCCGGTGTGCCGCGATACCTGTTCGAGCCCGCGGGGCTGACGGCGGTGCTGGCGGGTATCGGCGTCGGCGGGCTCCTGCTCGACGCCTCCCGGATCCACCGCGCTCTGCCCCGGTGGGCCGGCGCCCCGGTGGCGATCGTCCTAGTCGCCGCGATGGTTCCGAGCGCGATCTCGCAGGCGCGGGCCGAACACAGGGACATCCGTCACGAGCAGGGGCGGACCAAGGAGATCAACCGGCTGGCGGCGACGATCAACGCCCTCGGGGGCTACCGGCACGTCGAGACCTGCGGGCGACCCGTGGTCAACGTCGAGTACGTCAGCATCATGGCCTGGTACACGCACCGCAACACCGGCACGATCGGCTACCGGCCCAAGATCGAGCTCTACAAGCGCCGCTATCCGATCGTCCTGTTCACGGCGCTGCCCAACGGCTGGCAGATGCAGCCCTACCGCACCCCGGCGCGTCTCAAGACCACGTGCGCCAACATGAAGTCGCTGTACGTGCCGACCGCGCGCCATCCCAACGGCGTTCTGATCCCGAAGTAAGGCGCTTCCCGCTCCCGCGCTAACGCGTCTTTACCCGCAGGAACGGCGCGAGCGGGGACCACTAGAATCTCGGCCGCATGCGCCGGCGGATCAGATCCGCGGCCTTTCCCGTCCACCGCCACGCACTTCCGCAGCTGCTGGTGGACGGGGTCATGGTCGCGTTGGCATATTTTCTCGCCTTCTGGCTTCGTTTCGAGGGTGGCCTGAAATGGGGCTCGGGCGACCGCTACGGACACCTTTTCGACGCCACCATCATCTGGGTCGTCGCGGCCACGCTGGTCGCGCTCGCGGCGTTCGGCCAGTACCAGCGGCTGTGGAAGTTCATCGGCCAGCGCGACTACGAGGCGGTGCTGAAGGGCATCGTCGTCGCGACCGTGGTGGTGGTGGGCGCGGTCGCGCTGCTGCACCCGGTCCAGGCGCCGAGCACCCAGACCGTGCCCGGCGTATTTCGCGTCCATCCCGCCTACGTCATCAATGGCCCCGATGCGCCGGTGCCCCTTCCGGCCAGCGTGATCTCGCTGTATTTCCTGCTCACCCTGGCGCTGCTGGTGGGGGCGCGGTTCGCGGTGCAGCTGATCGCCGAAGGCCGGGTGCGGAGCTTCAGGGTCGGCATGGGCGCCCGCGAGGTGTTGGTGATCGGCGGCGGTGACGGTGGCCGCCTGGTGGTACGCGAGCTGATGCGCAACCCCGAGCTGCGGCTGCGACCGGTCGGTTTCCTCGACGACGATCCGCGTCGGCAGGGGATCAAGGACGAGCACGGGCTCAAGGTGCTCGGCACCACCTCCTCGGACGATCTGGAGCGCGTGCTGGACGAGACAGAGCCAGACGAGGTCGTGATCGCGATCCCGTCCGCGCCGGGCACGCTACGAGCCCGTGTCGTGACCGCCTGCCGCGCGCGCGGAATCCCCGTCAAGACGACCCCGACCGTATTCGAGCTGCTGCGCGACGGCTCCGGACAGCTCAAGGTCACGCGCCAGCTGCGCGAGGTGCGCGTCGAGGACATGCTGGGCCGCGAGCCGGTGCGCGAGGAGCTGGCCCGGGTCGGCTCCTACCTGGCCGGCCAGGTGGTGCTGGTCACCGGCGCCGGCGGCTCGATCGGTTCAGAGCTCTGCCGCCAGATCGCGCGTGTCGGGCCGCGGCGCCTGGTGCTGGTGGATCACGCGGAGGACAACCTGTTCGAGATCGTCCGCGAGCTCGAGGAGGAGCGTCACGTCCGGACCGCCGTGCCGGTGCTCGCCGACTGCAAGGAGGAGGAGCGGATGCGGGAGGTGCTCAGAGAGCACCGTCCCACGGTCGTCTTCCACGCCGCCGCGTATAAGCACGTGGCGATGATGGAGCAGAACCCGGTCGAGGCGATTCGCAACAACGCGCTCGCCACCAGGCTCGTCGCGACGATCGCGGGCGAGGCGGGGGTCGGTACGTTCGTGCTCGTCTCAACCGACAAGGCGGTCATGCCGGCGACGGTGATGGGCGCTTCCAAGGCGCTCGCCGAGTGGGCCGTCGAAGCGGCGGCGGTGAGGCATCCGACCACGCGCTATGCGACCGTGCGGTTCGGCAACGTGCTCGCCTCCTCGGGCTCCGTCGTCCCGATCTTCAGGCGTCAGATCGCCGCCGGCGGGCCCGTCACCGTGACCGATCCGCGCATGACGCGTTACTTCATGACGATCCCCGAGGCCGTGCAGCTGATCATCCGCGCCGGCTCGCTCGGCGAGACCAGCGGCGAGGTCTACGTGCTCGAAATGGGCGAGCCGATCCGGATCCTCGACCTCGCCGAGACGATGATCCGCCTCTCGGGGCTCGAGCCTGAGAGTGACATCGCGATCGAGATCGTTGGCGCCAGGCCCGGTGAGAAGTTCCACGAAGAGCTCTTCAACCCCTCCGAGCACCCGCAACCGACCCCGGCCCAGAGGATCCTCCGCGCCGGCCACGACCGGCTCGATCCGGCTTGGGTCGAGCGCACGTTCGCCGAGATCAACCTGCTCGTCTTAGAAGGTGACGCCGCCGCGCTAGCGAAACACGTCTCCGACCTGTCTCATGCTCGGGTGACGCGCTCCGCGAGCGATGCTGCCCGAGTCATTACTTAGACTGCCGCTGAAGTCATGGGACCTATTCCATTTGCGCTGTCGGTCAGCCACTTCGTCTCCTCGGTGGGGGCCGACGCCGGGTTCGCCGCGATCATCGGCCTGGCGATCCTGGTGCTGCTCTATTTCGCCCAGGCGCGCGAGACAGCGTCGCTGCGCGACCGCGAGGCACAGTTCGCCGAGCAGGTTCAGCAGCTCGAGCTCCGCGTAGCCCAGCTGTCACGCGCTTCCGCTGGGGCGACCAACGGGCCGGCCCCGGCCCCCGCGGGCGTGCAGCGAAGCCCCGTGGCGCCGGCACCCGCGTCGGTCGCAGCTGCGTCGGCGCCGATCCCCTCGAGGTCGGTGGCTCGGGCGGCCGGCGTTAGGTCGCTCGCGATCCCCGCGGCGCCCGCCGGCGTTGGCGCCCCGGCGCTGAGCGCCGCCACCCGACTGATCCCGAGCGGCGACGAGGCCCCGATATCGATCCGCGCCACCGGCGCGGGGGTCCACGCCGCCTCCGTGACGGCGCGGGCCGGGCCGCCGCCGGCGACCGCCGCCGGTAGCGCGAACGGGGCCGACCGGATCTCTCCGCTCGCCCCAGCTCCGGCTCGCGCCCCAGCTCCGGCTCGCGCCGCGACTCCGACTCCGGCTCCCGCCGCGGCCCCGGCCTCAGCGCC
>JBPCQU010000215.1:0-6898 GCA_050997795.1 Solirubrobacteraceae bacterium
CCTGGTCCTCGGCGCCGGCGCGCGCGAGCACGCGCTCGTGCACGCGTTGCTGCGCTCCCCGCGCGGCCCCGAAGTGCTGTGCGCGCCGGCCAACGCCGGCATCGCGGCCGACGTTGAGGTGCCCGACCCCGGGCTCGACCCGCTCGACACCGAAGCTGTGGTCGCGCTCGCGCGCGAGACTGGGTCAGACCTCGTCGTCGTCGGACCCGAAGCGCCGCTCGTCGCCGGCGTCGCCGACGCGCTCGCCGCCGCCGCCATCCGCTGCTTCGGACCCCGCGCCGCCGCCGCGGAGCTCGAGGGCTCCAAGGCGTTCTGCAAGGAGGTGATGACCGCCGCCGGCGTCCCGACCGCGGCCCACACGGTGGTCACCGATCCGCGCGCGGGCATGCGCGCGATCACCGCTTATCCCACCGTGATCAAGGCCGACGGCCTCGCCGCCGGCAAGGGCGTGATCATCGCCCAGGACGAGGCACAGGCCGCGGCGGCGCTCGAGGAGCTGCTCGTGCGTAGGCGCTTTGGCACCGAGCGGGTCGTGGTCGAGGAGCTGCTGGCCGGCGAGGAGCTCTCGCTGCTGGCGATCTGCGACGGCCAGACGGCGCTTGCGCTCGCCTCGGCCCAGGATTACAAGCGGATCGGCGACGGCGATCGGGGCCCGAACACCGGCGGCATGGGATCCTATTCGCCGGTGCCCGCGGTCGACGGCACGCGTGCGGGGAAGATCTGCGCCGCGGTGCATCAGCCCGTGCTCGAGGAGCTCGCCCGGCGGGGGACGCCGTTCCACGGCGTCCTCTACGCGGGGCTGATGATGACCGCCGACGGCGTGAAGGTGCTCGAGTTCAACGTCCGCTTCGGCGACCCTGAGACGCAGGCGATCCTGCCGCGGCTGCGCTCGGACCTGCTGTCGCTGCTCGAAGCCGCCTGCCAGCCGGGCGGCTTGCAAGGGGTCTCGCTGGAGTGGGCGCCTGAGACCGCGGTCACGGTGGTGCTGGCGAGCGCGGGCTACCCGGAGTCGTCGTCGAGCGGTGGCGTGATCACCGGCCTGGGGTCGGTGGCGCCGGAGGTGTCGGTGACCCATGCCGGCACCGCGCGCACGCCGCGGGGGGAGCTCGTCACCGCCGGCGGCAGAGTGCTGAGCGTGACTGCGCTCGGCGCCGACGCGGCTGCCGCCCGCGGGGCCGCATATGCTGCAGCGGACATGATCCAGTTTGAGGGCAGCCAGTTGCGCCGGGACATCGCCTTGCCGGCCACGCGGTGAGCGAGGAGGGGCCCAAGCTGGTTCCCGCCGGCGAGGCTGTGCCCGGGGAGCCGCGCTTGATGGCGGCCCCGGAGGCCGGCGAGCCCATGTCCGAGACCGCGGCGGAGATCGAGGAGCTCGACGTCGACGCGCCTCTGGTGGCGATCCTGATGGGCTCAAAGAGCGATCTGCCGGCCATGGAGCGGGCCGAGAAGGAGCTCACCGAACGCGGTATCCGCTCCGAGACCCGAGTCATGTCCGCCCACCGCGAGCCCGACGTGGTGGCCGACTATGCCC
Organism: Solirubrobacteraceae bacterium; assembly: GCA_050997795.1. Classification (GTDB taxonomy): domain Bacteria; phylum Actinomycetota; class Thermoleophilia; order Solirubrobacterales; family Solirubrobacteraceae; genus Palsa-465. The sequence goes on from JBPCQU010000215.1 coordinate 1,532, forward strand.
GCAACGCCAAGCTCCGCGGCCTGCGGGTGATCATCGCCGGGGCCGGCCTGTCGGCGGCGCTCCCCGGGGTCGTGGCGGCGCACACCGAGCTGCCGGTGATCGGCGTGCCGCTCACGACTCAGACCTCCGTCGCGGGCGGGCTCGACGCGCTGCTGTCGATCGCCCAGATGCCGCCGGGGGTTCCGGTGGCCTGCGTCGGGGTTGACAACGCGCGCAACGCGGCCGTGCTCGCGGCGCGCATCCTCGGCGACTGACTGAAGGGGGCTCCCCGATGCTCTCCGTTGCCCGGTGGCCGTTGTACGACGGCCAACGTACGATGACCGTCGTACACTGAGCGCTAGACCGATGGCAGACCATTTCACCGAACCGATCGTGCACCCGGCGCGCAGCGAGATGGAGCTCAGCGCGGTGCTGCACGCGCTCAGCGATCCGGTGCGGCTGATGATCGTCGCCGAGCTCGCCAAGGGTGAGCGCGAGCACACGTGCGGGAGCTTCGAGCTCCCGGTCACCAAGTCCACCTGCACGCATCACTTCAAGGTGCTGCGGGAGGCAGGCCTGATCAAGCAGCGCTCGCAGGGGACAACGCGCCTGAACACGCTCAGGCGAGAGGACCTCGAGGCACGGTTCCCGGGTCTGCTCGAGACGATCCTCCAGGCCGCCGGCGATCCGGCGCTGGCCGTGGCCCAGGTCACCTAGCCGTCTCAGCCGGCCGGTGATCGCGCGCTACACCCGCCCCGAGCTGGCCTGGATCTGGTCAGACGAGGCGCGCTTCGGCGCGATGCGCGAGGTCGAGGTCGCGGCCTGCGAGGAGATGGAGGGGCCACAGAGGCCCACCGCCGCCGAGCTCGAGGCGATCCGCGCCGCCAGCTTCACGGTGCACGAGATCGACGAGCGCGAGAAGGTCACCGATCACGACGTCGCCGCGTTCGTCGATGTGCTGTCGCAGTCGGCTGGTGACGCCGGCCGCTGGATCCACTACGGGCTCACCTCCAGTGACGTGCTCGACACCGGTCTCGCCCTCCAGATCAGGCGCGCCGGTGAGCTGATCCTGCCCGACTCCCACCGGCTGGTCTCGGTGCTGGCCGCCAAGGCGCGTGAGCACGTTCACACGCTGTGCGCCGGTCGCACGCACGGGATCCACGCCGAGCCGACCACGTTCGGGATCAAGCTGGCCGGGTTCGCGTTCGAGGCCGCTCGAAACGCCGATCGGCTGCAGCGGGCGTTTGCGCAGGCGGCGGTCGGCGCGGTCAGCGGGGCTGTCGGCACCTACTCGGCCACCTCGCCGGAGTTCGAGGCCCGCGTGCTCGCGCGCCTGGGGCTCGACCCCGAACCGGTCTCGACCCAGGTGGTCGCGCGCGACCGCCACGCCGAGCTGCTCGAGGCGATCGCCCTCGCGGGCGCCGGGCTGGAGCGCTTTGCGACCGAGCTTCGCCACCTCGCCAGGACCGAGGTGAGCGAGATCCGCGAGCCCTTCGGCGCCGGCCAGAAGGGCTCGAGCGCGATGCCGCACAAGCGCAACCCGATCAAGTCAGAGCAGGTGACCGGCCTTGCCCGCGTACTGCGCGCCAACGCCCAGGCCGCGCTGGAGAACGTCGCGCTCTGGCACGAGCGCGACATCTCGCACTCGTCAGTGGAGCGGATCATCCTCCCGGACTCCACCGCCCTGATCGATCACCTTCAGCGGCGCGTGCTCGCGCTGGTGGAGGGGATGGTGGTGGACACCGAGCGGATGCGCGAGAACCTCGAGCTGACCTACGGCGCCCTGTTCTCGCAGCGCCTGCTGCTGGCGCTGGTGGCCCGCGGCCAGACGCGCGATGAGGCCTACCGAACCCTGCAGCGCGTCGCCCAGCGGGCGCTCGACGAGCGCACCCCGATGCGCGAGCTGCTGGCCGGCGATCCGGTGGCCGCCGGGCTCGATCTCGACGCGACCTTCGACTACGAGCCGTTCGTCCGTTACGCGGATCAGATAGTCGGCCGGCTCGACGCGATCGTGCCGCTGGCAGAGACCGATGGTCGTCAGAACCAGGCGCTAGCATCGCCCCCGTGACCGCCCTCGCAGACCTACCGCTGCTCGCCTCGGGCAAGGTTCGCGAGATCTACGATCTCGATCAGACGCTCCTGATCGTCGCCTCGGATCGGATCTCGACCTACGACGTGGTCCACCCGACGCCAATTCCCGACAAGGGCAACGTCCTCACGGGCCTGTCGACGTTCTGGTTCGAGCGCACCTCGGAGATCGTCCCCAACCACCTCGTGTCGGTCACCGACGGGGTACCGGAGGAAGCTCGCGGCCGCGGCATGGTGGTCCGCAAGCTGAAGATGCTGAGCGTCGAGTGCGTCGTGCGCGGCTACATCACCGGTTCGGGGTGGAAGGACTACCAGCGGACCGGCGCCGTGTCGGGAATCGAGCTGCCCGACGGGCTGCGCGAGTCAGACCGCCTGCCCGAGCCCATCTTCACGCCCAGCACCAAGGCCGAGGTCGGCCACGACGAGGCGATCGACTTCGAGGGCGCGGTCGAGCTGATCGGCGATCGCGCACTGGCCGAGCGGGTCCGCGACGTCTCGCTCGCGCTGTACGAGCACGCCGCCGAGCACGCGCGCCAGAACGGAATCATCCTCGCCGACACGAAGTTCGAGCTCGGCCTGGATCAAGGCGGCGAGCTGACCCTGGGAGACGAGCTCTGCACGCCCGACTCCTCGCGCTTCTGGCCCGCCGACGGCTACGAGCCCGGCCGCGGCCAGCCGAGCTTCGACAAGCAGTTCGTCCGCGACTGGGCGTCTTCGACCGGCTGGGACCGCAGCCCCCCGGCGCCGGCGATCCCGGATGACGTCGTCGCGCGCACGCGCGAGAAGTACATCGAGGCCTACGAGCGGATCACCGGCGAGCGCTTCGATGAGTGGCTGCGGCGCACGGGCACGCCCGGCGCCTGACCGATGCGCGCCCGCGTGCTCGTCAAGCCCAAGGCCGGGATCCTCGACCCGCAGGGACAGGCAGTCGAGCGGGCGTTGCCGGCGCTTGGCTTCACCGGCGTGGGCAACGTCCACGTCGGGCGGCTGATCGAGCTCGACGTCGAGGATCCGGCGCGGCTGCCCGAGATGTGCGAGCGGCTGCTCACCAACCCGCTGATCGAGGACTACGAGATCGTCGAGACGCCGACCCTGCATCCCCCCGCCGGCTCCGTCCAGTCGTGAAGTTCGGCGTCATCCGCTTCCCGGGCTCCTGTGACGAGGTCGACGCCCAGCTCGCCGCCGGGCGCGCCGGCGAGGCGGTCATCCTGTGGCACTCGGAGCGCGACCTCAAGGGGGTCGACGCGGTCGTGGTGCCAGGCGGCTTTTCCTACGGCGACTATCTCCGGGTCGGCGCCATCGCCCGCTTTGCCCCGGTGATGGAGGAGGTGGCCGAGTTCGCCCGGGCCGGCGGCATCGTTCTCGGGATCTGTAACGGCTTTCAGGTTCTCTGCGAGGCCCGGCTGCTGCCCGGCGCCCTGCTGCCGAACACCTCGCTGCGGTTCGTCTTCAGACAGGTCGAGCTCGAGGTCGTGCGCACCGACACTCCTTTCACGTGCGCGTGCACCGATCACCGGCGCCTGTCGATCCCGGTCAAGCACACGACGGGGCGCTTTTACGCGCCCGATCACGAGCTTCGCCGGCTCGAATCAGACGGCCAGGTGCTGCTTCGCTACGCGCCGGGGCACAACCCCAACGGCTCGCTGCGCGACGTCGCCGGGGTCTGCAACCAGGAGGGCAACGTGTTCGGCCTGATGCCCCATCCCGAGCACGCGGTCGATCCGTTGACGGGCTCGACCGACGGTCTGAAGTTCTTCGAGTCGATCCAGGCCCACGTTGCCGAGCGCCTCGCCGTCTAGGCCCTGCCCAGGATGAGCTTCGCGGCTAGCGGCACCGAGCACCGTCATCGAGAGCTCGGCCTCAGCGACGCCGAGCACGAGCTGATCGTGTCCAAGCTCGGCCGCGAGCCGGGCGACACCGAGCTGGCCATGTTGTCATTGATGTGGTCTGAGCACTGCGCCTACAAGCACTCCAAGAAGCTGCTGCGCCGGTTCCCCACCGAGGGGCCGAACGTGCTGCTCGGGCCCGGCGAGAACGCCGGCGTGGTCGACGTCGGAGGGGGGCTCGGGGTCGCGTTCAAGGTCGAGTCTCACAACCATCCCAGCGCCGTCGAGCCGTTCCAGGGCGCCGCGACCGGCGTGGGGGGAATCCTGCGGGACGTGTTCGCCGTCGGCGCCAGGCCGATCGCGGTGCTTGACTCGCTGCGCTTCGGCGAGCCAGCGGGCTCTCAGCGCTCGCGCTACCTGCTCGACCGCGCCGTCGCCGGCATCGGCCACTACGGCAACTCGATCGGAGTGCCGACCGTCGGGGGAGAGATCTACTTCGAGCCCAGCTACGAGCAGAACTGCCTCGTCAACGCGATGTGCCTCGGCCTCGCGCCCCACGAGCGGCTGATCCGCTCAGCCGCGGCGGGCCCGGGCAACGTGCTCGTGCTGCTCGGAGCGCTGACCGGCCGCGACGGGATCGGCGGCGCCTCGGTGCTGGCCAGCGCCGAGCTCGGGGCGGAGGACGCGGACAAGCGGCCGTCGGTCCAGATCGGCGATCCGTTCGCGGAGAAGAAGCTGCTCGAGTGCTGCCTCGAGCTGCTCGACTCAGAGCTGCTGGTCTCGCTGCAGGATCTCGGCGCCGCGGGGCTGACCTCGTCGTCGGCCGAGATGGCGAGCAAGGGCGGCGTGGGCCTCGACATCGATGTCGCCGAGGTGCCGCTGCGAGAGCCCGGCCTGGAGCCGTTCGAGGTCATGGTGTCCGAGTCCCAGGAGCGGATGCTGTGCGTGGTCGAACCCGCGCGCGTGAAGGACGTGATCGCCGTCTGCGAGCGCTGGGAGACGCTGGCCACCCCGATCGGCGCCGTCAACGACAGCGGCCGGCTGCGGGTGCTCTGCGGCGGGGAGGTGGTGGCCGATCTGCCGGTTGGGATCCTGGTCGACGAGTGCCCCCTGTACGACCTCGACCCGGCGCCGCCGAAGCGCGGGCTCTATGACGCTTCGGCGGCGATCCTCAGCGGCCAGGAGTCCCCCGCGCAAACCCTGCTCGAGCTGCTGCGCTCCGCCAACATCGCCTCGCGCCGGCCGGTGTTCGAGCAATACGACCCGGTGGTCCAGTCGCGCACGATCCGCCGCCCCGACGAAGCCGACGCCGCCGTCCTGGCGCTGCCGAACGGCGCGGCGATCGCTGTATCGATCGACGGCAATGGACGGCGGGTCGCATGCGACCCGCGGTTGGGCGCTGCCGAAGCGGTTTTTGAGTGCGCGGCGAACCTTGCCTGCGTCGGCGCGACGCCACTGGGCCTCACGAACTGTC
>JBPCQU010000228.1:0-2524 GCA_050997795.1 Solirubrobacteraceae bacterium
GTGACGTGTATCTCGGAACCGGCGCGCATGTCAGCTGCTTTGGGAAGGGACGCAAACAGAGGATCACGCCGCTGACCAAGACGACCGCCACCATGCTCCGCGCGTGGCTCACCGAACGGCGCGGCGAGCCGATCGATCCGCTGTTCCCCACCAGGCAGGGTCGCCAGCTCAGCCGCGATGCGCTTGAGCAGCGCCTCGCCACGCACGCGGTGAGCGCAGCTCAGTGCTGCGCGTCGCTGAAGACCAAGCGCGTCACGCCTCATGTGCTGCGCCACAGCGCCGCGATGCGCTTGCTCCAGGCCGGCGTCGACACGACCGTGATCGCGCTGTGGTTGGGGCATGAGCAGGTCGAGACGACCCAGATATATCTTCATGCTGACCTGAAGCTCAAGGAGCAAGCGATCGCCCGGACCACGCCGCCCGACGCCAAACCCGGCCGCTATCGGCCGCCTGACAGTGTGCTGGCGTTCCTTGGCGACCTCTGAGAACGTGCACCACACGGCGCGATCAAGACCAGATTGAGGTCGCAGAGCCCGCGGCTGTCACAAACGCGTTGGCTAGCGCTAATGGATAGCGCATGACGGATACGAACCGGCAACACGACGATGGGCTGCTCGCAGCCGCGTCGTTGAGTGCGCACGGGTTCGCGGCGTTCTATCGGCACTTCGAGCGACCCGTGCTCGGTTTCTTCATGAGAGCGACCAGTCAGCCCGACCTGGCAGCGGACCTCGCAGCGGAGACCTTTGCTCGCGCGCTGGAGTCCGTCGCGGCGTTTGACCGGACCCGTGGGCGCGCGGATCAGTGGCTGTTTGGGATCGCGCGAAACGTGCTTGCCGAGAGCTATCGACATGGCTGCGTGGAGGCGGCGGCCCGGACACGCCTCGGGTTGCCCGAACTGGTTCTGGACGACCACGCCGCGGAGACGATCGCGCGACTGAGCGCAGGGCATGACGCGGCGTCGGTGGCCTTCGCGGGACTACCCCGCGAGCAGCAGCAGGCCATCGAGGAGCGCGTGCTTCGCGAGCGCGACTACCCAGAGATCGCCGGCGAGCTTCGCTGCTCTGAAGCGCTGGTGCGCAAACGCGTCAGCCGCGGTCTGCGAGCCCTACGAACAAGACTGGCAGGTGAACGATGACCATCCTCCCCCAGCTCGAACACGACCTATTCCACGCGGCCAAGCGGCACCTGGAAGCTACCGACGTCCCCGACGGCGCGCGCGAACATCCGGGCCCCCACGGACGCCACCCAGCCAGCCGAGCGGCCGGCTTCCGCCGGCGCTTGGCCATGACCGCTAGAACCGTCCCGATGCTGCTCGCGATCTCCGTCACGGTGATCGTCGCCGTGTTCGCACTGAGTTTGTCCCACAGCGCCCGCCGGTCCGCGCCGGCGACATCTGCCGACAGCGTGCAGACGACACGCCACCAGCTCATCCAAACGCTTGGCGTTCTCCGCAGGCCACAGACCAAGGCCGATCTGGACCCAGAGGTTGCCCCCGCGTTTCTCGGGATCGCGTCGATCCCCCAGCAGTTCGCTCACCAACACAAGCGGCTACCTCCCGGCCTAGAACGACGCGTCGCCCAGCTGGGCTACCCCAAGCTGGACCGTGCACTAGTGCGCGTCGTCAAGATCCCGGCCTGGCACGCCAAGGTCGGGATCGAGCCGGCGACATGGCAACCATCGCCTTCGTCCCCTCAAAGATCCGAAGGCCTGGACCTCGAACTATGGATCGGAACCAAACCGACGATCCCCCCATCAAGCGAAGACGGGACCGGACCCCAGCTCACAAGCATTGAGACGATCCGCTCTCATGGCCTCGCGCTCGCAGACAACGCGCGCGGCGAGAACCTGATCGACGGCGTCATGCTCGTCCCGGACGGCGTGGCAAGGATCACACTCCGCCTGACCCGGGTCATCCGGACGCCGGTGGGGGTCGATCCAAGCCAGTTCGGCTCCGCCACCGCAACAGTCCACGACAACATAGCCCCGTTCCAGCTCTCCATCCCCACTGTCATCCCGACAGGCGCCGGCCGGGATACGGTCTCGGGAATGTTCGGCACCTCAGCGGTGGCGCAAACCACCTGGTTTGACTCCAGCGGCAACGTGATCAAGCACACCACCACAAACCTCGATGTCCTGATCAAAGTCGTGGGGACAAAAGCATTTCCTGGCCGACCTCCACGAGGGGCCCGTCGACCCAGCTGAGGCCGGTCCTGGCGGCAGACTCAGAGCGCCCGCTCGAGCCGCCTGGGCGGATCACAACAACTGAACGACATCACTTGCGGCCCGAAACCCTCACCAGGTCGGTCGGCTACGCCCAACCCCCGCGGCCTCAACCGGCGGCAACGGCGTCGCTGCAACTGGTCGCTTCTCGCCGCGGCTCATGTGCAAGCTCCACCGACGCCCGGATCACCGCCCACGCCTCTCGGCGACGTCCCGAATATGCCGAAGCCCTCGAACAGCCCCGGCGCGTCTTCGCGGACCTCACCGGTCAATCGGCATATTCAAGAGGTCGGCATAGTACGTC
>JBPCQU010000257.1:0-4195 GCA_050997795.1 Solirubrobacteraceae bacterium
GGCTGTACTGGATTCCGCTCGCGGTCACGCTGATCGCCGCCGTGTGCACGTGGCGGTTCGTGCCCGAGTCGCCGGTCCGCGTTCCCGGGCGGGTCAACTGGCTGGCCGCAGCGCTGATGACGGCCGCGTTCTGCTGCGTGCTGATCGCGATCTCGCAGACGATTACCTGGGGCTGGGGCTCGCCGAAGACGCTCGGGCTGCTGGGGGCCGGGCTGCTGGGCGGCGTCGCCTGGGTGATGGTCGAGGTCCGCAGCGACGAGCCGCTGATCGACATGGGAATGATGCGGATCCGCGGCGTCTGGACGACCAACCTGGTCGCATTCCTGCTCGGCGCCGGAATGTACGCGTCGTTCCTGATCTACCCGCGGTTCGCGCAGCTGTCCAGGAGCACCGGTTTCGGCTTCGGCGCATCCGTCGTCACGGCGGGCCTCTATCTGCTGCCCGCGGCGCTCGGGATGAGCGTGCTGGGGACATTCGCCGGCCGCGTCGCGCATCGGTTCGGCTCCAAGCTCGCGCTGATCGTCGGCAGCGGCGTGACTGCGCTTGCCTTCGGGTGGCTGGCGGTGGCCCACGCGCACCCGTACGACATGCTGATCAGCGCCGCGCTTCTCGGGATCGGGATCGGGCTCGCGTTCTCGGCGCTCGGCAACCTGATCGTCGAGGCTGTCCCGCCGCACCAGACCGGCGTTGCGACAGGCATGAACACCGTCATGCGGACCCTCGGCGGCGCGCTCGGCGGTCAGGTGGTGGCGACCTTGATCGCCAACAACGTCTTCCGCGGTCAGCCGGACGTGACCGGCTTTACCGAGTCCTTCGCGCTTGAGGCGGCGTTTCTCGTCATCGCGATGATCGCCGGCATACTCGTCCCTGCGGTCACGCCCCAGCGGCCGGCGGTGGCGCTCGACCGCCAGCTTGGAGGCCCAGGAAGCCGGTTGACCCGGCCGATCGATTCCATGCTGGCCAGCCAGCCAGTAACATCGAGCTGCCCAGTCGGCGGCATCAGGAGGAGCAGTGACATCAACCGGGAGTGACCTCGACCAGGTGCTCGTGACCGATCGCGAGCACTGGCTGAACGGGCCGCCGCACGAGCTGTTCACCCGCTTGCGCAACGAGTGCCCAGTTCATTGGACTTCCCGGGTCAGTGAATATCCGGATGAGGCCGGCTACTGGTCGGTTACGCGGGCGCAGGACGTCCACGCCGTGAGCCGCGACTGGCGGACCTACTCCTCCGAGCTGGGCGGCGTCACCGCCGTCACCGATGTGTTCCCGATCGAGCTGATGCGCGCGATGTTCATCGGCATGGACCCGCCCAAGCACGACCGCCTGAAGATGCTCTTCCAAGCGGGTTTTACGCCACGACGGATCGCCGCCCACGAGCCCCGGATCAGGGAGATCGTCACCGGCGTGCTCGACCGGCTGGAGGGCCGCGAGTCCTGTGACCTGGTGGCCGAGGTCGCCCAGCCGATCGTCTCGCGGGTCATCGGGAGCTTCATGGGCATCCCGGAGCGCGACGACGCGGTCTGGGCGCGCCTGATGAACACCGCCCTCGGCGCGGGGGACCCGGATCTGAATCCGGAGGGCATGCAGAGCATCCTCGAGCACGAGATCCCGGAGATCTTCGCTCGCTGCTCGACCATGATCGCCGAGCGCCGCGAGCATCCGACCGACGACCTCACGAGCGTGCTCGTGCACGCCGAGATCGACGGCCAGAAGCTCGAGGAGCACGAGATCGTGATGGGCTTCTTCCTGCTCGTCGCGGCCGGCAACGACAGCACCAAGGCGACTTACTGCAGCGGCATGCGCGCGCTGATGTATCACCCCGACGAGCGCCGGCGGCTCACCGAGGACCCGACGCTGGTCTCGAGCGCCGTCGAGGAGTCGCTGCGCATGTTCCCGGCCTTCGCGCACTTTCGCCGCACCGCCACGTGTGACACCGAGCTCGCGGGTCGGCCGATCCGCGAGGGCGAGAAGGTCGTCATGTGGTACGTGTCCTCAAACCGCGACGAGAGCCGCTACGAGGATCCCGACCGCTTCGACGTGAGGCGCAACCCCGAGCACCAGGCTTTCGGCGCCGGCGGCCGGCACTTCTGCCTCGGCGCCGCGCTGGCCCGGCTCGAGCTGAACGTGATGTTCGAGGAGACGCTCGCGCGCTATCCGGCGATGGAGCCGGCGGGATCCCCGACGTTCGTCGAGTCGGGGTTCATCAACCAGCTCAAGACGCTGCCGGTCAGCCTCGGTTCGCGGGTGCCGGCGGGTCGGCGCCCGGGGTAGAGGGCGCTCCGCGCCAGTCGGCCCACTGCGAGCGCGCCTCAGCGGCCTGCCGGTCGGCCGCGATCACGTGCATGACGGCGTTGATCAGCGCCAGGTGCGTGAACGCCTGGGGGAAGTTGCCCTGGTGACGACCCGTGAGCGGGTCGATCTCCTCGGCGTAGAGCCCGAGCGGGCTCGCGAAGCCGAGCAGCCGCTCGCACAGCAACCGGCCCCGATCCAGCTCGCCGATCTCGCACAGCGCGGAGACGAGCCAGAACGAGCAGATCAGGAACGTCCCCTCCTTGCCCTCCAGGCCGTCGTCGGTCTCCTCGACCCGGTAGCGCAGCACGAGCCCGTGCTCGGTCAGCTCGTCGGCGATCGCGAGCACGGTGGCGCGGATCCGCTCGTCGTCGGGGGGGAGGAAGCCCATCAGCGGCAGCAGCAGCAACGCTGCGTCGAGCGCGTCGGTCTCGTAGTGCTGCACGAAAACGCCGCGCTTGTCGACCCCCTGCTCGAGCACGTCGGCGCGGATCTCGTCGGCCGCCGCGCGCCAGCGCTTGGCCCGATCGAAGTCCTCACGCAGTTCGGCCAGCCGGGCGCCACGGTCACACGCCACCCAGCAGAACACCTTTGACGAGGTGAAGTGCTTGGGCTCGCCGCGGACCTCCCAGATACCGCGGTCGGGCTCGCGCCAGTGCTCGATCGCCTCTTCGACCTGCCGCGTCAGGATCTCCCAGACGCGCTCGTCGAGGGAGTCCCGCGAGCGAGTGTGGAGATAGACCGAGTCCAGCAGCGCGCCCCACACGTCGTGCTGCTGTTGGCCGTAGGCGGCGTTGCCGGTCCGCACCGGCCGCGCCCGCTCGTAGCCTTCGAGGTGCTCGAGCAGGTGCTCGTCTAGGTCGCGCTCGCCGTCGATGCCATACATCACCTGGAGCTTCTCCTCGCCCGAGGCCACGTCGGCGATGAAGTAGAAGAAGTCGTAGGCCTCCCAGTCGAACCCCAGCGACAAGAGCGCCCACAACATGAAGGTCGAGTCGCGGATCCAGCTGTAGCGGTAATCCCAGTTGCGCTCGCCGTGGGGCGTCTCGGGCAGCGACGTCGTGGCGGCCGCCAGCAGCGCACCGGTCGGCGCGTACGTGAGGCCCTTCAGCGTCAGCGCGCTGCGCTGCAGGAACGTGCGCCACGGGTGATCGGGGAAGTCGCCGCGGTCGAGCCAGTGCTGCCAGTGGTGCGCGGTCCAGACGAGCCGGTCGCAGGCCTCGCTCATGTCCTGCGGCGGTGCGTGCTCGCTCCAGGACAGAGCGCAATAGACGACATCGCCCTCCTTGAGCAGGTGCCGGGCGGTCGCGCATGACCCTTCGAACCCCAGCATCAGGTCGGTCGTCAGCTTCAGCTCGACGCTGCCGTCGGAGCTGGTGGCCACGCCCTCTCGATAGGCGTCACCGCAGTAGCGCCACTGCGCCGGCTCGCGGCCGTAATCGAACTTGGGCTCGCACTCGAGCACCAGCTGTACCTCCCCGTTGACGCATCGGACGGTCCGCAGCAGGACGTGGTCGGCGTCGTAGTCGGTCGGCGCGCGCCGGTGGGTGCGCGAGCGATCGTGCTGGTGGTGCCATGGGCCGATCAGCAGCACGTCGCGGACGATGATCCAGCCCGCGCCGGTGCCCCAACTCGTCTCCAAAACCATCGTGCCCGGCAGATAGCGCCTCGAGGCTGGCACCATGACCCCGTCGGGACCGAACCGGAACGAACCGGCGTCGCGGTCGAGCATCGCACCGAACACGCTCGGCGAGTCGACCCGCGGCAGGCACATCCACTCGATCGCCCCGCTCGGCGCGACCAGCGCGACCGTCTCGCAGTCCGACAGGAACGCGTACTCGGCGATTGGCGGGAACGAGCTCGTGCCGAGGTCGGCGGCCGCCTCGCGCTGGCGCACGGGAGCCGA
>JBPCQU010000083.1:0-16302 GCA_050997795.1 Solirubrobacteraceae bacterium
GCACGTCGGCCCGATCGTTCAGCGCCTGCGCGGAGGCACGGTCTTCGTTGGCCTGGGCACCCGGGGGTGCGGCGACGGCGGTGGCGGTGGGCACGAGCGCAAGGGCCAGCCGGCCCGCGACGCCCAGGATGCGAGGAGATCGGCTCATGGTGCGCGTTGCCACGAACGCGCGGGACGAAAGTGACGCGGACCCTGATCAGCGCGTGCGCTGCGCGTCGTCGACGGCCCGGACGACCTCGCCCGGGTCTTCTACGCCGGCGAAGCGGAAGTCGTCCTCGTCCTCGCCGCCGGCGGTGTCGAAGTCGACCGTGCCGATGCCGAGGATGCGCTCCAGGGGGTTCTGGCGGGTGGAGACGTCCTGCACCCGGTCCAGGCGCGTCTGCTGCTCGTACTTGGAGAAGATGCCCTGACGGACGTAGAGGCGCTGGCTGGTGATCACGTAGCGCACGCGCCGCCGCTCGATCTGGGCGGCGAGGAACGTGAGCATCGCGATGAGGATCGCCGCGAGCACGCCGATGCTGGGCGAGACCACGAACCACAGCAGCGCACCGACCGCGAGGGCGAGCAGGTCGCCCTTGAGGAACGTGTCCAGGGCCGCCTTCGACGACGGGTGCCCGTCGAAGATCATCGTCTCGTCGTCGCGCAGCTCCATCGGCAGGCGAGACTACAGTGGCCGCCTTGCCTGGCGTGGTCAAAGTGGAGCCGATCACCACCGCCCGGGTGCTGCGCGGTCCGTTCGACTACCAGGCCCCCGAGGGCGCAGTCGTCGGCACCCGGCTGATCGTGCCCTTCGGCCGCCGCGACGTGCCCGGCGTGGTCACCGGCCTGGCCCCGGACTCGGCGTTCGACGTGGTCGCACCCCGGCGGGTCCTCGAGCCGTCGCTGCCCGCGGAGCTGGTCGAGCTGGCCTTCTGGCTGGCCGACGAGTACTGCTCGACGCCCGCCCGGGCGCTCGCCCTGCTGGCCCCGCACCCGCGGATGCGCTCCAAGACCGCGCTCTACGCCGAGCCCGCCGGAGAGGCCGCGGTCAGCCCGCGAGCGCCGGGGAAAACGGTGAATGTCGCTTCACCCTCGCTCAGCGACGGTGAAGCGACGTTCACGGTTGCGGGGCCGCGGTTGAACGACGGCCAGCGGGCGCTGCTGGACAGCCTGCCGCGCTTCTGCGGGCCGGACACGGCCGCGCTGCGGCGCCTGGAAGCTCGCGGCCTCGTGGAGATCTCGCCGCGCGTGGTCCGCCGGGCGCCCGCCCACCTGAGCGTCGGTGCCGAGCGGCCGGCCCCCGGGCTCACCGCAGACCAGGCCTCCGCGGTCGCCGCGATCGGCGCCTCGGCCCCCGGCGAGCAGCTGCTGCTCCACTGGGCCACCGGCTCGGGCAAGACCGAGGTCTACCTGCACGCCGTGCAAGCGGCGCTCGCGGCTGGCCGCTCGGCGATCGTGCTGGTGCCCGAGATTGCCCTCACACCGCAGGTCCTGTGGCGTTTTCAGGCGCGCTTCGGAGACGTGGTCGCGGTCCTGCACTCGGCGCTTAGCGTCGGCGAGCGCCACGACGAGTGGTTGCGGCTCGCCAGCGGAGAGGCGAGGGTGTGCGTGGGGCCACGCTCGGCGGTGTTCGCGCCGTTCTCGAACCTCGGGCTGATCATCGTCGACGAGGAGCACGAGAGCTCGTACAAGCACGAGGGAGACCCGCGCTACGACGCCCGCAGCGTCGCCCAGCAGCGCGCTCGTCAGACCGGCGCCGTACTGGTCTGCGGGAGCGCCACGCCGCGGCCCGAGAGCATGCTCGCGCTGAAACGGCTGCGGCTGCCCGAGCGGGTAGACGGACGGCCACTTCCGGCGGTCGAGGTGCTCGACATGCGCGGCCACCACCAGCCGCTTCACCCCGCGACCAGGATGGCGCTCGCCGACCTGCGCCGCGCGGGCGGCAAAGCGATCCTGCTGCTCAACCGGCGCGGCTGGTCGAACTTCCTCTCCTGTAGGGCGTGCGGGCGGGTGTGGCAGTGCCCCAACTGCGAGGTGGCGCTCGTTCTGCACCGCAGCGGGTCATTCCTCGCGTGCCACCACTGCGGCCACCGCGAACGCGTTCCCACTCGCTGCGGGTCGTGTGGTTCGGTGTCGGTTGCCCGCCACGGCGCGGGCACCGAGCGGATCGAGCACGAGCTGCGCGATGCGCTCGGCGGCAATGGCTTCCCGATCTTCCGCCTGGACGCCGACTCGGCGACGCTCGAGCGGCGCGCCGGCACCCTTCAGCGGTTCGCCGCCTCCGGTTCGGGCGTTCTGGTCGGGACCCAGATGGTCGCCAAGGGCCACGACTTCCCCGACGTGTCGCTCGGGGTGGTGCTGGACGCCGATCAGACGCTTCGATTTCCCGACTTCCGCGCCGAGGAGCGGACGTTCGCGCTCGTGACCCAGCTCGCCGGGCGCACCGGCCGGGGGGCCGCCGGTGGCCGCGTGCTGGTGCAGACGCTGGCTCCAGAGGCGCGCTCGATCGCGTTCGCCACCGTGCACGACTCAGACGGCTTTCTCGCCGACGAGCTGAAACGCAGGCAGGCGCTGCGCTATCCGCCCTTCACGGCGCTGATTCGCGTGGTCTGCGCGGCCGAGGACGAGTTTCTCAGCCGCAAGGTCGCGAGCGAGGTCGCCGCCGAGCTGGCCCCGTTGGGAAGCGCCGTCCTGGGCCCGGCGCCGCTGTTCAGGCTACGCGGACGGGCCCGCACGCAACTGGTCGTCAAGGCGACCGACCGCCGGGCGGCGATCGACGCGGTCGGTCGAGCGGTCGACACGGTCGCCCCGGGGGCGGCCAGGCAGGGGGCGAGCGTCAGCGTCGACGTCGACCCGCAGTGACCGCGCCCTCGAAGCTTGCGCTCGCCGGCCCGCGTCCTCGGAGGTCACTCTTGACGGCCGATCCAGGACAGGATCGCGCGCGAATGGGTGAGAACCCTCCCGTCGGGGAGCTTGAGCGCCGGCAGCTTGGTCGCTCCGGTCGCTCCGCGCAGCTCATCACGCGAGCCCTTGCGCAGGAACGGGATCGGGTTGCCGTGGCCGGCGATCACCTTGTCGTACTCGATGCCGGCCGCGCGGAGAGCTTCCTGCACACGGCGGCACGGATGTATCCGCGGGCCGCCGTCATCTCCGTGGCAAACGAACAGCGTCGGGTTCTCAGCCATCTTCAGTCCTCCGGCTCGTGGGCTCGGTAGGGAGCCTATCGGCGCCGGGATCAGCCGAGCGGAGCGGTGCATTCTCTAAACTGACGGTGTGGCCAATCGAGCGACAGAAGCGTCTGCGTCCCCCGAGCCGCTCGAACTCGACGAGCCCGAGGAGCTCGAAGAGCCGGCAGAGGACGAAGAGCCCGAACTCGACCCCGAGGTCGCGGCGCGGCGCGCCGCCGCGCTCGCCCACGTGCGCAAGTGGGGCGACCCCGTCCTGCGCACCCGCGCCCGGCCGATCGAGCGCTTCGACGATGCCCTGCGAGACGAGGTTCGGCGGATGGGGGAGCTGATGGTCGACGCGATCGGAGTCGGGCTTGCGGCCAACCAGGTGGGGGTGCTGAACCGCGTGCTCGTCTACCGCGTTCCCCAGCAGGCCGGTGTCTCGGCGCTGATCAACCCGGAGATCGAGTGGGCCGGCGACGAACAGGAGATCCTCGAGGAGGGCTGCCTGAGCCTCCCCGCCGTCCACGTCGACGTCGAGCGCCCGGTCCACATCCGCGTGCGGGCGCTAGACGAGGACGGCGAGCCGATCACGATCGAGGCCTCCGGGCTCGAGGCGCGTGTGATCCAACACGAGGTGGACCACCTCGACGGGGTGCTGGTGCTCGACCGCATCTCCCGCCAGCAGCGCAAGGAAGCGATGCGCGCGCTGCGGGAAGCCCAGGCCGCCTAGGCCCGGCCGCGCCGGCGTGCGGAGCGTCTACCTTGGCACCTCCGCCTTTGCGGTCGGCGTGCTGCGGGCGCTCGCGTCCTCTCCGCACCGCCCCGAGCTGGTGGTCACTCGCCCGGACCGGCCGCGCGGCCGCGGGCGGCACCTCGCCTCCCCACTCGTGGCTGAGGCCGCGCGAGAGCTTGACATCGACCTCTACCAGCCCGAGTCGGTAAACGACGAGCCGGCCCTGGCCCGGATCGCCGCCGCCCGCGCCGACGTGGTGTGCGTGTGTGCCTTCGGGGCGCTGATCACAGAGCCGCTCCTGTCGAGCTATGAGCTTCTCAACGTGCACCCGTCGCTGCTCCCCCGCTGGCGCGGAGCCGCGCCGATCGAGCGCGCGATCATGGCCGGTGACACGCAGACCGGCGTCTCGATCATGCGGGTCACGGCCGGACTCGACAGCGGACCGGTCTGCGCTCAGGCCCGGGAGCAGGTCGGCCCCGGCGACACTTACGGGACGCTGGCCGGAAGGCTTCAGACGCTCGGCGGCGAGCTGCTGATCGGAGCGCTCGACTCGCGCCCAGCGTGCCACGAGCAGGGCGAGGAGCTGGCCACCTACGCGGACAAGCTGAGCGCCGAGGACCGCGCGCTGGACCCGAGCCGCTCAGCGGTGGAGCTCGAACGGATCGTGCGAGCGCTGGCGCCCCACATCGGTGCGCGCGTGCCGCTGCCCGACGGCAGCCAGCTCGGCGTCTGGGCGGCACGCGCGATCGCAGCGTGTGACCTGCCTGAGGGCGAGCTGTCGCTGGACGGCGCCGCCCCCATCCTCGGGTGCGCCGACGGCGCGCTCGAGCTGCTCGCCGTCCAACCTCCCGGCCGCCGAGCGATGGCCGCCGCGGACTTCCTGCGCGGACGCAGGGGCTGAGCTATGGCGGCGGGTCGCCCGGCGCCGGCGAGCACCGCGGCGGGCACCGTCTCTCCGGCCCGCGCGTGCGCCTTCGCGGTCTTGCGCCGCGTATTCGAGCAGGGCGCCTACGCCGATCGAGCGCTGCAGTCCGAGGCCGCGGGCCTCGATCGGCGCGAGCGATCACTGGCGATGGCGCTGGCCTACGGGGCCGTGCAGCGGCGCGCGACGCTCGACCACGTCGCCTCGCGCCTCTCGGATCGCCCGGTCTCGAACCTCGACCCGCCGGTGCTCGCCGCGCTCCGGCTCGGGCTGTTGCAGCTCCTGTTCCTCGATGGGATCGCCGAGCACGCCGCCGTGCACGAGAGCGTCGAGCTGGCAAAGAGAGGTGGTCGTGGCGGCGCCGGCCTGGTGAACGCGGTCCTGCGGCGCGCGACCCGCGAGGGACAGGCGATCCTCGACGCGCTCTCGGACGAGACGCCGGCGGGGGCCGCGACGCTGCACTCGGCCCCGCTCTGGCTGGCCGAGCTGTGGTGGCGCGAGCTCGGCTCGGAGCAGGCCAGGGCGCTGCTCGCGCGGGTCAACGAGCCGGCCGAGTCGGCGCTGCGCGTGAACACGCTCGTTTCGAGCGTCGACGACGTGCTGGCCGAGCTGCCTGTCGCCGCCCGGGCGGTCGCGCAGCTGCCCGAGGCGCTGGTCCTCGAGGCGCCGTTCGACGTCCACGGCTCGGAGCTGTGGCGCCGGGGGGCGATAATGGCTCAGTCGCGCGCGTCGATGCTCGCTGGTCGCGCGCTCGCGCCGCTCCCCGGCGACCGCGTGCTCGACCTGTGCGCCGCGCCGGGTGCCAAGACCACGCAGCTGGCGGCGCTGATGGGCGATCAGGGCGAGCTGACCGCGGTCGAGCGTCACCCGGGCCGGGCGCGGGGGCTACGCGAGACGCTCGAACGGATGCGGGTGGGCTGTGCGACGGTGGCGGTGGCCGATGCGGCGGCGGTCGGGGTAGCTACGCACAGCGGCTATGACCGCGTGCTGGTCGATCCGCCCTGCAGCGGGCTAGGGACGCTGCAGTCGCGCCCGGACCTGCGCTGGCGTACGAGCCCGGAGCGGATCGCCGAGCTGGCTCGCCTGCAGGCGAGGATCCTGCGTGCCGGGGCACGGACCACCGCGCCCGGGGGCGCGCTCGTCTACTCGGTCTGCACGATCTCCACAGCCGAGGGCGAGCGGGTGATCGAGTCGTTCTTGGCCGAGCACGCCGACTTCGCCATCGAGGGGCCGTTTCTGCGGCCGCTTCCGCACCCGGACGGGACCGATGGCTTCTTCATCGCCCGGCTTCGCCGCGACGGCCACGGCGCGCGTTAGCCTTTCCTTCGTGAGCGAGTCAGCTCCAGCGCCCAAGCTAGGCCCGGAGTGCCCGGGATGCGGGGAGCCGTGGCTGCGGCCGACGGCGGTCCCCGGCCACTATCGCTGCGTCTACTGCCTGCAGCGCTACGAGTTGGTGTCGGTGTGCCCCAACTGTGGCGAGCATTCGACGATCGTGCGCATGTCGAGCACTGCGATCGTGGCCTGCAACCACTGTCACGGCAGCATGCTCAGGGCCGTCTAGTGACGCTTGGGGCGATCGCGCGGCTTGGGGTGATCTCGCGGGTCCGCGGGTGAGCGAGCTGGAAGCCCGGCGCAAGGCCATGCGCGAGCGACGGATCGCGCCGTCGATCCTGTCGGCCGACTTCGCCCGGTTGGGTTCCCAGGTCAAGGAGGTCCTCGACGCCGGAGCGCGCGTGATCCACGTCGACGCGATGGACGGCCATTTCGTGCCGCCGATCACGTTCGGCGCTGTGATCGTAGGCGCGCTCGCCGATCTCGTCCACGAGGTCGGAGGCCTGCTCGACGTCCACATGATGGTCCAGTTTCCCGAGCGTCACGTGCAGGACGTCGCCCGCGCCGGCGCCGATGGCATCACCGTGCACGTCGAGGCGACCCCGCATCTGCACTACGCGCTGGCGTCGATCCGCGAGGCCGGCTGCACCGCGGGCGCGGCGATCTGCCCGGCCACCCCGTTGCAGACGCTCGCCGACGTGGCGGATGAGGCGCTCGATCTCGCGCTGTGCATGAGCGTCAACCCCGGTTGGGGGGCGCAGACGTTCATCCCGCATTCGCTCCAGAAGCTCGAGCAGATGCGGCGTGCGCTGCCCGACGCGGTCGCCCTCGAGGTCGACGGCGGGGTCCACGAGAAGACGGCCGGGCCGTGCGCTGAGGCGGGGGCGAACCTGCTCGTGACCGGGTCGGCCGTGTTCGGCAGCGAGGATCCGGCCGCTGCGTACACGCGACTCGTCGAGGCCGTGGGCGCGCGCTAGAGATCAGCCGGCCGAGCCGCGCCGGTACACGGCCGACAGCATTGCGCACAGCGCCGCAGTCGCCCCGAAGTACCCCACCTCGACCCGCGTGACTTCGCCTCCGATCACCGGGCTGGCCACGAAGGCCACGAACAGCGCCGCGGAGATCAACCATGCCGCGGACGCCCACGACGCCTGACCGCGCGCCAGAGCGGCCTGGTTGAGCGTTCCCGAAACCAGGTGCAAGCCCATCCCGAGCCCGACCAAGGCCAGTCCGAATCGCCCGTAGTGAAAGCCTTTGTTGCCCAGCACCGCGGTCATCACCGGCGGGCCGATCACGAGCAGCCCCAGCGCGACGGCGAGTCCGAAGGCGGCGATCACGAGAATCGTGACCAGGATCGCGCGGTGGAACTCGGCCGGGCTCTCGCGCGCCTCGAGCCCCGCCAGGTGCGGCAGGATCGAGGTCTGGATCGCCTGGAAGAGCTGCAGCGGCGCGCGCACGATCAACATCACGTTGAAGACGAAACCGGTCAGTCCGCCGGTCACGGTCGCCCCGGCGGCGTTGGCGGCGACGATCAGCACCCCCGCGTTCATCAGCGCCTGCTCGGAGAGCATGATTCCCACCACGGCGACGGCGAACCCGGCTCCGTGCCTGAGGGACAGGTCGACCGAGACCTCCTCCACGGCGGCGTGGGCCGGACCTTCGCCGGCGGCATCTGCGGCCGGCACGCCGGCGGGGGCGGGTGGGCCCGGAATCCGGACCCGCGAGAACGCGAACGGGATCACGCACAGCGACGCGAACGGCGCCACCGCCATTCCCAGTCCGACGGCGCCCTGGCCCGAGCCGATCCCGACCGCGACCGCGAGGGCGAACAAAAAGCGCGAGGTCGACTCGAGGAACACGAGCCCGCCGTAGAGCGCGAACCGCTGGTGTCCGGCGAGCCAGCCGCGGGCGAAGTAGCTGGCGGCGTAGGCGAGCACGCCGATGACCAGGATCCAGTACAGCGCGCTCGAACCGTCGAACACGCCGTATTCGATCTCGTGGCGCAAGGATAGGGCGACGACCAGGAACACGAGCGCGAAGCCGACCTGGATCGCCGCCGGGACGCGGAGCGAGTGGCCTTTGAGCCCGCGGGCGCGGCGGTCGGCGATCGTTCGCGACAGCAACTGCTCGATCGGCCGGTAGATCACCGACAGGATCACGAACATGATCGCCCAGCACAGCGATATGCGGCTGTAGGACTTGGGGTCCAGCACGTGGCTGGCGGCGGCCAGATAGGCGAACGTGAACACGCCGGTCGAGGCGATCCCGATCGACAGCACCCGGGCGCCGGAGGCAAACGAGGAGCTGTCCGGCTCGGGGGGTCCTGTGGCCGGCGCCCCAGAGCGTGCCCGTACGTCTACCGACATCGCCTAGCGCCCACCTGACCCGACGCGCACCAGCAGCATCGTCCAGGGGAAGGGCGACCTGATCCGCACCACCTCGCCGAAGCGTCCGAGCAGAGCCACGAACGAGCGCCTGCTCCAGTGATTCAGATGCCCCGGGGTGTTGCCGAGGTCGCTCACATAGGCGCCCCGGGCGACGTTGAGCGCCCGCCAGAGCGGCTCCTGGGGGACCGACACGATCAGGTGGTCTCGGGCGACCCGCGCCATCTCAAAGAGCGCCAACTCGGGATCGGGGACGTGCTCGAGGACCTCGGTGGCGGCGACCAGGTCGAATTCGTCCTCGGCAAACCCGAGCCGCTCGGCCCGCATCGCCCGGAACTCGAGGTTTGGGCGGGCGCGCAGCGCCCATTCGGCCTCGAGCTTGGAATCCTCGAGGTCGACGCCGACCACGCGCCCCGAGCCCAGCCGGGCGGCCCACTGGGCGCTGAGGACGCCCTCGCCGCAGCCGACGTCGAGCACCGAGCCGGGCGCGGCGCTGGCGAACAGCTCGTCGAGCGTGCGCTCGAAGCCCGCCATCAGCCTGCGCACGACGGGGTTGGTGGAGCCGTACTTGTCGTACGTGTTGCCGGTCGGTACGGTCGCGTCGGCCGCCGCTGACGGCGTCATACGCCGAGCGGCTCGCGGTCCGATGCGTCCCCGGCGCCCCCCGGCTCGCGGTCGGATGCGGGCCGGGAGCCGCCGGGCTCGTAGTGCGACGGCTCCACGCCGAGCTGCAGCTCGATCCTGCGCACGCGCTCGAAGGTTCGCTGCGACAACGTCCGCTGGGCGTCGAGCAGGTCACCGATCACGCCGAGCGCCCCGAGCAGCATCGCGGCGATGAACAGGACCGCGCCGGCGATCAGCGACTGGATGTGCCCCCGCCCCGCCGTCGAGGGATTCTCGACGAAGAAGACCAGAAAGCGGATGAAGATCGCGAACGCCGCCACCCCCATCACGACCGCGCCGCCCCAGAACACCTTGAGCGGCTCGTACTGCGAATAGATCCTGAAGATCGAGATCGCGTTGCGCCTGATGTACGCGGGCGTCGACGGGAACAGCCGGGACTCGCGCGTCTTGGGGTTGGTCCGGATCGGCACGTGGTCGACCGCGACCAGCAGCTTGCCCGCCTGGATGATCGTCTCCAGCGTGTAGGTGAACTTCGACACGGCCTGCATCTGCAGCGCCGCCTCGCGGTTGTAGGCCCTAAAGCCCGAGGTGGTGTCGGGAATCTCGGTCGAGGAGGCCTGGCGGACCACCCACGAGCCGAGCCGCTGCAGCCGCCGCTTGGACCACGAGAAGTGCTCGTTTGAGTCGACCTGTCGGTCGCCGACCACCATGTCGGCCTCGCCGCGCAGGATCGGGGCGACCAGCTTCGGGACGTCCTCGCCCTCGTACTGGTTATCGGCGTCGGTGTTGACGATCACGTCGGCGCCCAGCTTCAGGCCGGCGTCGAGGCCGGCCTGGAACGCCGCCGCGAGCCCCTTGTGGTTGGTCAACCGGACGATGTGGTCGACGCCGTGGGCGCGAGCGGTCTCGATCGTGTGGTCGGTCGAGCCGTCGTCGATGATCAGCCACTCGACGGAGTCGAACCCGTCGACGGCCCTGGGCAGCCGGGCGAGCGTGACCGGAAGCTGCTGTTGCTCGTTGAAACAGGGAATCTGGATGATGAGCTTCATGTCCTGCCAGCGCGGGGCTCTAGTTCGCGCCGCGGGGGTGGGTGGCTCCGTGTACGGGCGCGCGCTTCCTTTTCACACGGTAGCGGGATACTCGGGCAAGAACATGGACGCGGCAACGCTAAGTCCCGAGCGAGCGCCGCTCGCATCGCGGCTCCACGGCCGCGCTCAGCGGCTCCGCGAGCGGGTCCGCGGGCGGAGCTTCGACCTGCATCGTCCCGCGCTTGCGGTGCTGCTCTTGGCCACGCTGGGACTCCGGCTGTGGGGCATCAAGCAAGGCCTTCCCTACAGCTACAACGTCGACGAGGCGACCCATTTCGTCCCCCGCGCGATCGGTTTCTTCTCGCATGATTACAACCCCCAGTACTTCCTCAACCCGCCCGGCTACTCCTACCTGCTGCACGTCGTGTTTGAGCTCTGGTTCGGCAGTGGCGACGCGGTGTCGCGGGCGTTCACCAGCGATCCGACCGAGGTGTTCGTCGTCGCTCGCGTAGTCGCCGCGGTGCTCGGGACGATCTCAGTCTGGCTTACTTATCTGGCGGGCGAGCGGCTGTTCGGTCGCACCGTGGCCTTGCTCGGAGCGGCGATCTTCGGCGTCGCGTTCCTGCCCATCTTCTACAGCCATCTGGCGCTCAACGACGTTCCAACGCTGGCGCCGGTGGCGCTGGCGCTGTACGGCGTCGCGGGCGTGCTGCGCCGGGGCTGGCGGCGCGACTACGTGATCGCCGGAGTCGCGATCGGCTTGGCCGCGGCGACCAAGTACACGGGCTCGATCATGCTCGTGTGCCTGCTCGCGGCCGCGGCGTGCGACGCGGCGGGAGGCGGCGTAATGATCGTGCTCCGGCGCACGGCGCTGGCGCTGCTGGCGGCGCTGGCGGCGTTTTTGCTCGCCAACCCCTACGCCGCACTGGACTTCTCCGCCTTCCAGGCCGGCGTCTCGACCCAGGCTTCGCTCGCCGGCGGCCAGGACTCCGCCAAGCTCGGAATCACCGCCTCCAGCGGCACCGCCTACTACGTGTGGACGTTCACCTGGGGGCTGGGCTGGGCGCCCTCGCTGGCCGCCCTCGGAGGCTCGGTGCTGCTGCTCGTCCGCCGCCGCCTGACGATCGCGCTGGTGCTGCTCCCGGCGCCAATCGCGTTCATCCTGTTCATGGGCGGCCAGCAGCGGTTCTTCGGCCGCTGGCTGATGCCGATCTTCCCGATCGTGGCGCTGCTGGGCGCTTTTGGCACGGTCGAGCTGGTGCGCTGGCTCGTGCGCACCCGCCGCGTGCCCGCGGTCCTGGCGGGGACCGTGGCAAGCGTTGTCGTCCTTAGCCAGGGGCTCGCGAGCGTGATCCACAACGACTCCGTGCTCGCGCGGCCCGATACGCGCAACCTGGCTCGCGCGTGGATGGTCGCCCACGTGCCCGCCGGGGCGAAGGTAGTGATCGAGCCGATCGTCGAGGACAACTGGGCGACCGATATCGGACGGTCGCTTCCGTGGACGGCGAGCGGCGCGCGGTGGCGGCGATACCCCACGTGGGAGACGAACGTCGACGCCCAGGGCAACCTGCTGCCGGACGGCGAACGCCGGTACGTCCTGGTGGACGAGTACGAGCGGACGCTGCGGCCCGAGCTGCTTGACGAGTACGCGGCGAGCGGCTACTGCTGGGTGGTGATCGGCTCGCTCCAGGCCGGGCGGTCGTTCGCACAGCCCAAGCTCGCTCCGGCCGCGATCGCCTACTACGCGCAGCTCGCCAACCGCTTTCGGCTGATGTACCACGTGAGCCCGTTCGGGGGCAACCGGCACGCGGTGCCATTCAGCTTCGACTGGTCGATCGACTACTACCCCCGCCAGTACGCGCGTCCCGGTCCGGAGATCAGCGTCTACCGACTTATGAGCGGCAAATGTGCGCCTGACTATTCTCAGGCAAAACACCGATGACCACGACCATCGTCGACACCGACCGCCGATGACCGCGACAATCGCCGACACCGACCGCCGCCATCTTCTCCGCGCGATCGACCTCGCTGAGCGGGGTAGGGGACGCGTCAGTCCCAACCCGCTCGTCGGAGCGGTGCTCGCCAACCTCGACGGCGTGCTCGGCGAGGGCTTCCACAGCGCGCTCGGCTCGCCACACGCCGAGGTCGAGGCGATCCGCGCGGCGGGCGATCGGCCGCTTGCCGGCGCGACGCTCTACGTGTCGCTCGAGCCGTGCTGCCACCAAGGCCGCACGGCGCCGTGCACCGATGCGATTCGGGAGGCCGGCATCGGGCGCGTGGTCGTTGCCTCGGATGACCCGAGCAGCCACGCCAATGGCCGCGGGCTGGGAATCCTGCGCGACGACGGCGTCGATGTGGTGCTCGCCAACGGGGAGCTGGCGCAGCGCGCGCGGTTGCTCAATCAGCCGTTTCGCAAGTACGCCCGCACCGGCCGCCCGTGGGTGCTGTTCAAGTCGGCGATGACGCTCGACGGCAAGGTGGCCACCCGCAGCGGCGACTCGAAGTGGATCTCGGGGGAGTCGAGCCGGCGCCGGGCGCACTGCTGGCGGGCCGAGTGCGACGCGGTCGCGGTCGGGATCGGGACCGCGCTCGCTGACGACCCGCTCTTGACCTCGAGGGTGGAGGGGGTCGCGCGCCAACCGCGGAGGGTCGTGTTCGACTCGCTCGGCCGGCTGCCGCTGAGCGCCAAGCTCGTCTCGGACGCTCGCCGCACGCCGCTCACGGTCGTGGTCTCGCGCGCCGCGCCGCGGACCGCGACCGACGCGCTCCAGACCCACGGCGTCGAAGTGATCGTCGCCACCGGCGAGAACGAGCCCGCGCGGGTTGGCTCGGCCCTGGCGCAGCTCGGCGCGGCGGGGATCACATCGGTCCTGCTCGAAGGGGGTCCGCACCTGGCGGGGGCCTTCCTCGACGCCGATGCCATAGACGAGATGAGGCTCTTCTTCGCGCCGCTGATCCTCGGCGGTCGTACCGCCCGTGACCCGCTCGAGGGCAAAGGCGTCGAGCTGATCGCCGACTCCGTGCGCGCGATCGACATGACCTGTGACCGGGCCGACGAGGACATCCTGATCTCAGCCCGTATCAAGGAGTGGTGAACGGCGTGTTCACCGGACTCGTGCAGGATCTCGGCCAGATCTCCCAGACCGCAAGCTCGGCGGACGGGGTGCGCCTGAGCGTCGCCTCGGGGCTCGCGGGCGAGCTGACAGAGGGAGATTCGGTCGCCGTCAACGGCGTCTGCCTGACCGCGACATCGGTCGGCAGCGAATCGTTCGACGCCGAGGTGGTGAACGAAACGCTGCAGCACAGCTCGCTGGGCGAAGCCGGACCCGGTGCCGTGGTGAACCTCGAGCTGCCGCTGCGGGCCTCAGACCGTCTCGGCGGCCACGTGGTGCAGGGCCATGTGGACGGCGTCGGGACCGTGCTCGAGGCTGCCCCCGACGGATTCGCCCGCCGCGTGCGGATCGAGGCGCCAGGGGACCTGCTGCGCTACGTCGTCGCGAAGGGCTCGGTCGCGGTCGATGGCGTGTCGCTGACAGTGGCCGAGTGCGACGACACGTCGTTTACCGTTTCCCTGATCCCCGAGACGCTGCAGCGGACCAGCCTGGGCCGCGCGCGAGCCGGAACCCGAGTCAACCTGGAGGTGGACGTGCTGGCCAAATACGTCGAGAAGCTCGTCGGAGCGGTTCGATGAGTGCCACCAGGGCGACCTTCGTCTCGATCGAGGCCGCGATCGAGGACATCCGCCAGGGCAAGATGGTCGTCGTCTGCGACGACGAGACGCGGGAGAACGAAGGCGATCTGACGATGGCGGCCCAGTTCGTCACCCCCGAGGCGATCAATTTCATGGCCAAGGAGGCGAGGGGGCTGGTCTGCCTCGCTCTGACGCCGACCCGGTGCGACGAGCTCGGGCTCGACCTGATGGCGGCCAAGAACGAGTCAGCGTTCGAGACCGCGTTCACGGTCTCGATCGAGGCACGCTCCGGCGTCAGCACCGGGATCTCGGCCGCCGACAGGGCCCGCACGATCCAGGTCGCGATCGATCCCGAGACCAGCCCGCGCGAGCTCGTCCAGCCCGGTCACGTGTTCCCGCTCAAGGCCAAGACCGGCGGCGTGCTCGAGCGCGTCGGACAGACCGAGGCCGCCGTCGACCTGGCGCGCCTGGCGGGGCTGATCCCGGCGGGGGTGATCTGCGAGATCATGAACGACGATGGGACGATGGCGCGGGTTCCGGACCTCGCGCCGTACTGCGAGCGTCACGGGCTGAAGATGATCACGGTCGCGGATCTGGTGGCCTACCGGCGGCGCCACGAGAAGCTCGTCGAACGGGTAGTCGCGACTAAGCTGCCGACCGGCTTCGGCGATTTCGTCGCCGTCGGATACCGCTCGCTGGTCGACAACAAGCACCACGTCGCGCTCGTTAAGGGTGACGTGGACGGCGCCGACGACGTGCTCGTCCGCGTGCATTCCGAATGCCTGACCGGAGACGTGTTTCATTCGTTGCGCTGTGACTGCGGCGAGCAGCTCGAGTCCGCGCTGGCGATGATCGAGCGCGAGGGCCGCGGCGTGCTGCTGTATCTGTCCCAGGATGGGCGCGGGATCGGGCTGCTCAACAAACTGCGCGCCTACAAGCTCCAGGAGGAGGGGCTCGACACGGTCGACGCCAACCTCCGCCTCGGCCTTCCCGCCGACCTACGCGACTATGGGATCGGCGCCCAGATCCTCGTCGATCTGGGGCTGACGAGCATCCGGATCCTGACCAACAACCCCAAGAAGATCTCGGGCCTGGCTGGCTACGGGCTGTCGGTCACCGACCAGCTCCCGATCCAGCACGCCTCCAATCCCCACAACGAGGCTTACCTGCGCGCCAAGCGCGAGCGGCTCGGCCACACGCTCCACCATCAGGGGCTCCCGTTCGACGAGGAGATGATCCACTCCGAGCAGGAACACGACGAGCAGGAGCACGTCGAGCGCGAGCGGGATCACCCCGGCCCGCGCGGCGATGGCGTCTGATCGCCGCGTGGCGCTGTGCGTGGCGCGCTTCTATGAGGAGGTGGCCGACAGGCTCGAGCGCGGCGCGCGCGCGGCGCTCGAGCAGAGCGCGATCATCGACGTCGACTCCTTCGACGTTCCCGGCGCGTTCGAGCTGCCGCTGGTGGCCAAGTACGCAGCCGAGTCGGGTCACTACGACGCCGTGGTGTGCCTCGGCGCGGTGATCCGCGGCGAGACCGACCACTACGACTACGTCTGCGCGAGCGCGGCCGACGGGATCTCGCGGGTGCAGCTCGAAACCGGCGTCCCGTGCGGATTCGGCGTGCTGACCGTCGACACGATGGAACAGGCGCTGGAGCGGGTTATGGGTGGAACCAAGCGCGACACCGGGCGCCACGCGGTGGAGGCGGCGCTCGCGTCACTCGCGGTCAAGGACCAGGTCGCGCGCCGTGGTCGTGGCTGAACCCGGGCGGGATTGACGTGCCGCCCGATCCGTGGTCGGCTGCGCCGGTTGAGTGGGCCGGTTTGGGCTGGGCGGGCGCGGACCCGCTGTCGCTGGGCTGGGTTGGCGCGAGGCCGCTCGCGCGCAGCGCCTGATCCAGGGTGGCCTGCACGACCGGGGTCTGGTTGGGGATCTTCAGGCGCTGCTCGAGCACCGAGATGGCGGCTTTGGGGTCGCCTGAGAGCAGCAGCGAGCGTCCAAGGTCGTACAGGGCGTAGGCGTACGTGAGGCCGCTGCTCGGAGACGACGTCGCCAGCGCTCGGCGCAGGGTGTCGATCGCGGCCGTGTAGGAGCCCGCTTGCATCTCCTGATGGCCCTGCAGCTGGAGCGCCGACGCGCTCGTCGCGGGCGCAGGGGTCGAAGAAGCCGACGTCGTGCTCGTGGCGCTCGAGCTCGCCGTCGTGGAACTCGCCGCCTTGGCGGCTGCGGTCTGGCCGGCGCGCCGGTGGCTCGTCGTGCCCGCCGCGAGCGTGCCCGCGTGGTGCGAGGACCTATGCCGAGCGGACCCCGGAAGCTGGGTCAGCAGCAGGATTACGCCGAGCGCCACGACCGCGAGCGCGGCGACGGCGACCGCGCGGCCACGGGGCGGGCGCCGCTGCCCCGGCGCGGGCCGGGTCAAGACCGTGGTCGGGGCTGGGC
>JBPCQU010000224.1:0-18401 GCA_050997795.1 Solirubrobacteraceae bacterium
AAAAGGTCGAGGTGTTCGTCAAGGGCCCCGGCTCGGGTCGCGAGACGGCGATTCGTTCGCTGCAGGCCGCTGGCCTGGAGGTGTCGGGCGTCAAGGACGTCACGCCCCAGGCGCACAACGGCTGCCGACCCCGAAAGCGCAGGCGCGTCTAGCGATGGCCAGAGACACCTCCCCCCAGTGCAAGCAGTGCCGCCGTGAGGGCCAGAAGCTGTTCCTCAAGGGCGAGCGCTGCCTGACCGACAAATGCGGCGTCGAGCGGCGCTCGTATCCGCCCGGGGACCACGGGCGCGGGCGCCAGAAGCAGAGCGAGTACCGCGTGCAGCTGCGGGAGAAGCAGAAGGCCAGGCGCTACTACGGAGTGCTGGAGAAGCAGTTCCGGATCTATTACGACAAGGCCTCTCGCCAGCAGGGCGTAACGGGCGAGAACCTGCTGCGGATGCTCGAGTGCCGGTTTGACAACGTGCTCGTGCGCCTCGGTTTCGCCGCCTCCCGCCGCCAGGCCAGGCAGCTGGTCCTGCACGGCCACTGGACCGTCAACGGCCGCCGCGTGAACATCCCGAGCTATCAGCTGCGGGCCGGCGACGTGATCGCGATTCAGCAGCGCTCCACGGCAGCCCAGGTGATCCGGGATGCGACCGAGCTCACCGGACAGGTTCCGGCGTGGCTGCAGGCCGATCACGATTCGTTGACGGCGAAGGTGCTGCGCAAGCCGGAGCGGCGCGAGATCGCTGCGCCGGTGCAGGAACAGCTGATCGTCGAGCTGTACTCGAAGTAGACGACTTTTCCCAGTTGCGCGGGGCCGGATGGCATCGCGCAACGCTGAACGCCGCCGCCCCGGCGGCCTCCAAGCCACGATGTTAGGACACCAGATGCTTGACTTCCAAGTCCCCCGAATCTCCAGCGAGTCAGTCGACGACAGTCGCGGCTCGTTCACGATCGAGCCACTAGATCGGGGGTTCGGCTACACGTTCGGCAACTCGTTGCGGCGTGTGCTGCTCTCCTCGCTGGCCGGTGCAGCGGTAACGAGCGTGCGGATCGAGGGGGTCGCGCACGAGTTCTCCACGATCCGCGGCATCAAGGAGGACGTCACCGACATCGTCCTGAACCTCAAGGGCATCGTCTGCCGGATGCACAGTGACGCGAGTGAAATTGAAGCGCCGCTGGTCGTCACCGGGCCGGGGGAGATCACCGCCAAGGACATCGACCTGCCCTCGGGGGTCGAGATCCTCAACCCTGACGCGCACATCGCGACGCTCGAGAAGAAGACAAAGCTCGAGGTCTATCTGACTGTCGGTCGCGGCCGCGGCTACCGTCCGGCGGAGGAGAACAAGTCCCCGGACCAGCCGATCGGCGTTATCCCGATCGACTCGATCTTCTCCCCGGTGCGCCGCGTCGCCTACAACGTCGAGCAGGCTCGAGTCGGCCAGAAGACCGACTTCGACAAGCTCACGCTCGACATCGAAACCGACGGCTCGATCGATCCGCACGCCGCGCTTCGCGAGGCGGCCGAGATCCTGATCTCCCAGCTGGCGATCTTCACCGACGCCGATCGCGTCGTGGAGTTGCGCGACTTGGGCGCTCCCGGCGTGCTCGACGCGGGGCTCGTCGGCGCGCAGGCGGGCTCGAACTCGCGGCCGCCGAACGCGATGGACGACATCCTGATCGAGGAGCTCGAGCTCGGAGTGCGCTCGTACAATTGCCTCAAGCGCGCGGGAATCCAGACCGTCGGAGATCTCGTGTCGAAGACCGAGGGCGAGCTGAGCGCGATCCCGAACTTCGGCAAGAAGTCGATCGACGAGGTGATCGAGACCCTGCACGCGCGCGGGCTCGCCCTTCGCGACGACTAAGGAGCAACCGTGCGTCACCAGCGTCAGCGTTACCAGCTCAGCCGCAGCGCCTCGCATCGCAAAGCGCTGCTGATGAATTTGTCAAAAGAGGTGATCGAGCACGAGCGGATCCAGACGACCGAGGCCAAGGCCAAGGCGGTCAAGCCGGAGGTCGAGAAGCTGATCACGCTCGCCAAACGCGGCGATCTGCATGCGCGGCGCCAGGCGCTGTCGACGCTCGGCCAGGACAAGTTCGCGGTCTACAAGCTGTTCGAGGAGATCGCGCCCCGCTACACCGAGCGGGCCGGTGGCTATACCCGGATCTTGAAGCTCGGTCCGCGACGCTCTGACTCGACCGAGATGGTCCTCCTAGAGCTCGTCTGACCGCGCGCCAGCGGCCGTGACGGCTCGCCTCACGATCGAGTACGACGGGACCGCGTTCGCCGGCTGGGCGCGGCAGCCGGGCCAGCGCACGGTCCAGGCCGAGCTCGAGCGAGCGCTGTCGGTCGTGCTGCACCGCCCGGCGGTTCCGCTCACGGTCGCGGGCCGCACCGACGCGGGGGTGCACGCGTGGGGCCAGGTCGCCAGCTACCGGGGCGAGCCGGCGGGTCTCGACTCGCTCAACGCGCTCTTGCCCGACGACATCGCGGTGCTGGAATGCGCAGCGGCGCAGCCGGCCTTCGACGCCCGGCGCGACGCAACCAGCCGCGCGTACTGCTACCGGCTGCTCGTGCGCCGGGCGCGCAGCGCGCACGAGGCCGGCCGAGCCCTGCACTGGCCGCACCCGCTCGATCGTGCGCGGCTCGACGAGTGCGCGCAGGCGCTCGTGGGCACGCACGATTTCACCGCGTTTACGCCGAGCGACACCGATCACGTGCGCTTCTCCCGCGAGATCCTCGCCGCGCGCTGGATCGACGCGGATCCCGGTTTGCTCGAGTTCTGGATCGAGGCCGACTCGTTCATGCGACACATGAACCGGGTGCTGGTCGGGACGATGCTCGAGGTAGGGGGCGACCGGCGGACGGTGGCCGACTTCGGACGGCTGCTCCAGGGCGGCCGGCGCTCGGAAGCCGGAGTCACATCGCCGGCGCACGGCCTCTATCTAGCCGGGGTGGGCTACCGCGACAGCGTGCTGTCGCCAGCTTGAGTCAACGACGCCGTACTGGACAAATGTTTGACTTGTCATTTTGCTAACAAGGGCTAATATGGCTGTCACAGAGGGCGCAGGCGCATTTGGGGGCGGCCGCGGCCCGAGCGGTGATAGTTCACCATTCGGTCCGCGGTTGTGCGCTGCGCGGTGTGGGCCGGCAGGGAGGCCGGTGGTCCTGACCGCGTAGGCGCCCCGGCGCGCCATAGCATGCAGTCAGTGCGGGTGCTGCTGACCAACGACGACGGGATCGAGGCCGCTGGGCTGCAGGCGCTTCGCCGGGCGCTGGTCAAGATCGAGTCGGTGCAGCTCGCGGTGATCGCCCCCGACGGCAACCGCTCCGCGATGGCGCGTTCGATCACCACCCGGCGTCCGCTCTGGGTACAGGAGATCGATTTCGACGACGGCACCGTGGGCTACGCGACCGACGGCACGCCGGTCGACTGCGTGCGGCTGGCGAACCTCGGGCTGATCGAGGGCTTCGAAGCGGAGCTGGTGGTGTCCGGGATCAATCACGGCTCGAACCTGGGAGACGACATCACGTACTCGGGGACGGTCGCGGCGGCGCTCGAGGCGATCGTGCTGGGGTTGCCGGGGATCGCGGTATCGCAGCAGTCGAGCTCGATGGAGCTCGATTTCCGCGCCGGCTCGGGCTTTGACTTCTCGGTTGCGGCCAACTTCACCGCGCGCCTCGTGGCCGAGCTCGAGACCGTGCCGCTTCCCGACGGAACGCTGCTCAACATTAACGTCCCGGGCGGTACTCCGAGCGGGGTCGCGGTGGCGGGTCTGGGCAAGCGCATCTACTCAGACGAGCTGGCGCTGATCGACGAAGGCGCTGGCGGCCGCCGGCTGTACCGGATCTACGGCGACGCGAGCTTCGAGCGCGACGAGCAGGGGACCGACCTCGCGGCGGTCGCCGCCGGTCAGGTCGCCGTCACCCCGATCCATTTTGACCTGACCGATCGTGACGGGCTCGACGCGCTGCAGCGCCACGACCTCGCGCGGCTGATCGCCCCCGCGGCCGACGAGGTGACCGAGCCGTGAGCCCGCGTCGGTCCTCCGGCTCGCCCACGCCGCCGGATCCCGCCGCGCGTGCGGCGCATCTGCGCGAGCAGCTCGAGCACCACGGCTACCGCTACTACGTGCTCGACGACCCCGAGATCGGCGACGACGAGTACGACGTGCTGCTCGACGAGCTGCGGGCGATCGAGGCCGAGCACCCCGTGCTGGTCACGTCCGAGTCCCCGACCCAGCGCGTCGGGGGCGAGCCGGTCTCAGATCTGGTCAAGGTGCGCCACCCCGAGCCGATGCTCTCGCTCGCCAATGCGCGCTCGGCCGAGGAGCTTCGCGCCTGGATCCAGCGGATGCGCAACCACCTGCTGCGCGAAGGGATCGAGGATCCCGAGTTCGAATTCGTCGCGGAGCCGAAGATCGACGGGCTGGCGATCTCACTGATCTACCGCGACGGCGTGTTCGAGCGTGGCGCCACCCGCGGCAACGGGGAGGTCGGCGAGGACGTCACCCACAACCTGCGCACGATCAACGCGATTCCGCTCCGGCTCGACACCGACCAGCCGCCGCCGCTGCTCGAGGTCCGCGGCGAGGTCTACATGTCGCTGCCGGACTTCGCGGCGCTGAACGAGCGCCGGGCCGAGGCTGGCCTGTCGACGTTCATGAATCCGCGCAACTCGGCCGCCGGGACGATCCGCCAGCTCGACCCCAAGCTCGCGGCCCAGCGCCCGCTGTCGTTGTGGTGCTACGCGATCGGAGTCACCGAGGGGCTGTCGTTCGCGGCCCACTGGGAGGCGCTGGAATGGCTGCGCGCGCACCGCTTCCCCGTCCACCCCGACGTCAAGAAGCTGCGCTCCGAGGACCAGGTGGTGCAGCAGTGCCGGTCCTGGGAAAAGCGCCGCGGGTCGCTCGAGTTCGAGATCGACGGGGTCGTCGTCAAGGTCAACCAGTACGAGCTCCAGCGGCGGCTCGGGGTCGTGGGTCGCGACCCTCGCTGGGCGATCGCCTGGAAGTTCCCGCCCACGACGGCGGTCACCACGCTGCAGCGGGTGGGATGGAATCCCGGCAAGTTCGGCGATCTGCACCCCTACGCGATGCTCGACCCGGTCCACGTCGCCGGCGTGACGATCAAGCTCGCGACGCTGCACAACGAGGAGGACCTGGCCCGCAAGGACATCCGCGAGGGCGAGGAGGTGATCGTGCTGCGAGCCGGCGACGTGATCCCACAGGTGCTCTCGCCGGCGCCGCACGTCGCCGAGCGCGAAGACCGGCCGCCCCCACCGTTCCCGCCCGAGCGCTGCCCGGTCTGCGATACGCCGACCGTGAAGCCCGACGGCGCGGTGTTCACGCGCTGTCCGAACCGCGACTGCCCGGGTCGGCGCTGGCAGCTGCTCAAGCACTACGTCGGCGCGATGGACATCGATGGCCTGGGCGAGAAGCAGGTGAGCCTGTTCATGGAGCTCGGGTGGGTCAGGACGGCGGCCGACTTCTACCGTCTGAGCGCCGAGCGGATCGCCGAGCAGAGTGGGTTCGGGACCGTATCGGCCGAGAAGCTGGCCGCGGCGGTTGAGACGTCGAAGAACCAGCCGTTCGGGCGCGTGCTCTACGCGCTCGGGATCGAGGAGGTGGGAGCCGTCACCGGGCGCAACCTCGCCCAGCAGTTCCGGTCGATCGACGCGCTGCTGGCGGCCGGGCCCGAGGAGATCGAGCAGACCCCCGGCGTCGGGCCGAAGATGGCGCGCACGATCGACGAGCAGCTCCACGAGCAGCAGATGCAGGCGTTGATCGCAGACCTGCGCTCGGAGGGCCTACGCTTCGAGCAGGAAGGACCGCCGCCGGGGGAGGGGCCGCTGGCGGCCAAGACGCTCGTGCTGACCGGGACGCTGCCGCAGCTGACCCGCGAGCAGGCGACCGAGCGGATCGTCGGGGCCGGGGGCAGGGTGACGGGCTCGGTGTCACGCAAGACCGATTACCTCGTCGCCGGGGAGAGCCCGGGTTTGAAGCTGGCGCAGGCCGAGCGCTTGGGGGTGGCGGTGGTCGACGAGGCGGGGCTGCTGAAGCTGCTCGATCAGCCGTCGTAGCTGGCCAGCGCGACCTGCATCCGGTCCTGGATCGGATGGGCGTAGTAGGGGTAGACGCCGTTCATCAGCAAGGCGTACGCGAGCGTGTGCCCGTCGCGGGCGAGGCAATAGCCGACCACGTTCGAGACGTCGTGGAGCGTTCCCGTCTTGCCGCGGCAGCGACCCTGCGCGTACGTCCCGCGCAGCTCGTCGCGGAGGGTTCCGGTTTCACCGGCGACGGCGAGGGAGCCCCTGAACGGAGGGTTGGCCGCCTGCTGGCGCAGCAGCGAGACGACGTCGAACGGGGTCGTGCGGTCGTATCGAGACAGCCCCGAGCCGTCGTTGAACCGGGGATGCAGGCCGAAGCGGCTGCCGATCGTAGCCCGCACGACCGCGGCTCCGGCGGCGGTGCTGCCCCCGGCCCCGTAGCGCGCGCCGAGATCCTTGAGCAGCATCTCGGCGAAGAAGTTGTCCGATGGAGTGTTGGTGAGCGCGACCAGGCTGGCGAGCGAGGGCGAGCGGACAGCGGCGAGGCGCGTCGCGCCGGGGGGCGTGACTCCGGCGCTGACATGGGTCGGGCCCGGCACCCTGACGCCGGCCGCCTTCAACGCCGCGAGGAGCTGCTGGCCGGCCTCGAGCGCCGGGTGCAGGAAGTACGCCGAGCCGTAGGGGTTGGCCCAGCCTCGGTTGAACGCCAGCGCGCTCAATTCGCCCTCGACGTCGATCGAGGGCGCGTAGCCGGTCGCGGGCGTGCCCCGGAGCGAGTCGAACATCGATTCGTCGGCGACTACGCCGCCGTTCAACCCGCGGATCCCGGTGGTGCTGATCAAGGTGGCGGCGAGTTGCTGCACGCTCGCGCCAGTGCCGTAGTTAGCGCGATCGAACGCCGCCGAGCCGAAGGTCGGGTCACCGCCCCCGCGCAGGTACAGCGTTCCCGTGAATGTGCCGCCTTGCATCCGGCCGACGCCGAGGACGGAGGTGCTCAGCGTAGCGCTGCGCCCGAACTCGATCAGTGCCGTGGAGGTCGTGTACAGCTTCTCGAGGGAGGCCGGGAGGCGTGCGCTCCGGGCGCGGTCCGAGTACAGGGTCTGACCCGTATTGAGGTCCTGCACGTACGCACCGCTGTAGCTGCCGGCCGCGTGCATCCCCCGGTTGAGGGCGTTGGTCAGCGATCGCTGGGGGGAGGCGCTCGCGTGTGCGGTCGCAGCGGCTTGCGCCCCGCCGGCAAAGACGGCGAGCAGCGCCAGCGCCAGCGCCGCTGCGACGGTGGCTGAGATGGCTCGCACGAAAGGTATGTAACCCGCGGGTCGGGCGAAAGCTTCGGTCACCCTGTCGAGACCGCACCTTAGAATGCTTTAACAATGGGCAAGGTCGTCAAGCTCGACGCCTCGGGGGTGGATCGCCAGGCCGCGTCCGCGCGCCGCGCCGCCGGCCGGCGCACGAAGCGCTCCAAGTCAGCGCTGGTGCTGGGTGGCGGAGGGTTGACCGGCGGCGTGTACGAGATGGGTGCCCTGCGGGCGCTCGACCTGCTGTCGGTCAACCGCACGGTCAACGAGTTCGACGTCTACGTGGGCACCAGCGCCGGGGCATTCGTGGCCGCGGCGCTCGCCAACGGGGTCACGCCCGAGGAGATGATGCGGGTCATCGTCCAGCAGGTGCCGACGCCGTTCCCCGCTGCCCGCGTGAGCTCGCTGCTGCAACCCAACTACGGCGAGTTTTTGACCCGTGGGGCGCTGTTTCCGCTCCGTCTGGCCCAGCTACTGCGCACGCTGACGCGCGATCTCGGCCAGGTTTCGGCCGTCGATGTCGTGCTCGGGCTCGCCGAGGCCCTTCCCTCGGGGCTCTACTCGGGAGACGGGATCGAGCGCTACGTGCGCAGGATCCTCTCGCATCCGGACCGATTCAACGACTTCAGGCTGCTCGACAGCGACCTGTTCCTCACCGCCACCGACCTCGATACGTGTGAGCGGATCGTGTTCGGCGCCGAGGGGTGGGAGGACGTGCCGATCTCCAAGGCGGTGAGCGCATCGAGTGCGCTGCCGATGATCTACAAGCCGGTCAAGGTCAGGGATCGCGAGTTCGTGGACGGCGGGATCGCGTCGACGACGAACCTCGACCTCGCCGTGCAGGCGGGAGCCAAGTTCATCGTCGTCGTCAACCCGCTCGTGCCCTACGTGAACCCGTTCGAGAGGCGAGTCCAGACGCTCGCCGGCTCCCGGGCGCGGCGCGTGTCGGACATGGGATTTGCGCAGATCGGCTACCAGGCGTTCAAGCTGCTCGCCCACCAGCGGCTGCACGAGGACGCCAAGCGCTGGGAGGATCGATACCCGGGCGTCGACATCATCCTGATCGAGCCCGACCCCAGCGACGAGTTGATGTTCCAGACCAGCGTCATGAACTTCACCTCGCGAGTCGAGATCGCTCGCCACGG
This sequence comes from Solirubrobacteraceae bacterium, assembly GCA_050997795.1. Classification (GTDB taxonomy): domain Bacteria; phylum Actinomycetota; class Thermoleophilia; order Solirubrobacterales; family Solirubrobacteraceae; genus Palsa-465. Next base: position 8,476 of record JBPCQU010000224.1, read on the forward strand.
ATTTCAGTCGGTGACGCTCAAGCTCGCCCACGACTACCCCAAGTTCAAGCGCATCTGCGCCCGCCACGGGATCGAGATCTCAGCGACGCGCGTGCGCAAGGTCGTCAAGCACTTCGAGGCCGAGCGCGAATCGACGTGGGCCTGGCGGAAGATCCTCGAGCAGACGACCTCGACGCTGTTGCGCCAATCTGCTGAGCGCTAGGCGCCCGGCCGCGAACGCCAGGGGTACGTTCCGAGGGTAGGCGCCCCGGCGGGCTTTACGCGCCGGCGGTGTGCGGTTGGCCCTGCTGCGAGCCGGGAAGGTCGCGCAGGCTGGTGAGGAAGAGTGTCTTGTCGATCCGACCGTTGAAGATCGGGACGCCCAGTTCGACGCATTTGACGATCACATCGCGCCGTTCCAAACCGGCTTCTCTGGCAAGCTCGGTGGGCGTCAGGTGATTGGCCATCGGTGCTCTTCTCCTTTGCCGTTTGCTACATGAGCGCAAGTATGCCCGCTCGGCCGGACGGGAGCAACGCTCTTTGAGCCAATGCGGCCGCAGTTGGCACGAACTTTGTCGGCCTTGCCCAACACCCGCGGGCGGGACGACTGGACAAAACTTGAATAAACCGTAGAGTTCAGTAAGCGCCGGTAGGGAGCGGCTCTCGCAACAAGGAGAACGGTCGTTCGGCACTGATGCTAGGCATGGCCTCGATAGCTCCAGCGTGCACCGAGCACGAGCTGATCAGCGCTGCTCGCGGCGGGGACGATCGCGCCTTTGAGGAGCTCTACTCGCGCTATCGGGAGCGGATCGGAGCGTTCATCTCGAGCCGGGTGCGCGACCACGGTCGCGCCGAGGATGTCGCCCAAGAGGTCTTCATCTCGGCTCTGCGGCGCCTGCGCACGAGCGAGCAGGCGATCGCGTTCAAGCCCTGGATCTACGAGATCGCCAAGAACGCCTGCATCGACGAGTTTCGTCGCAATCAGCGAACCCGCGAGGTGCCGCTCGACGTCGACGACGACGAGGCTACCGGCGGGCGGCGGGCGCTGCTTTCGCTCGCGCCGACGCCGGCCGCCGCGGTGGAGAGCAAGCAGCGCCTGGACGACCTCCGCGGCGCCTTCGGAGGCCTGTCCGGGAGCCACCACCAACTGCTGGTGATGCGCGAGTTCGAGGGCCTTTCGTACGATGAGATCGGCAAGCGGACCGGAATGTCGCGGCAGATGGTCGAGAGCGCCCTGTTCCGCGCCCGCCGCAAGCTCACCGAGGAGTACCACGAGCTCGCCAGCGGCCGCCGCTGTCAGCAGGTCTGCAGCGCGATCGAGGATGGGCGCGTGCAATCGATGGAGTCGTTTGGAATCCGCGAGCGTCGCCAGCTCATGCGCCACCTCGCCCACTGTCAGCCCTGCCGCGTGACGGCGCACCTCGCCGGAGCCGACGAGTCGCTGCTGCGCCCGCGCAGCATCGGGGCGAAGATCGCGGCGCTGCTGCCGTTCCCGCTGCTGCGCTGGCCGTGGCGCACAGGCGCCAAGAGCGCCGTCACGCGCGCCGGCTCACACCACGCCACACTGCAGTCGCTTCAAGGCGTCGCGTCAGCGGCCGAGCCGGCGGGCGCGACGGCGGGGCTCGGCGGAGCGGCGGTGGCCGCCGCGGCGATCGCGCTCGCCGGCGCGGGGGGCGCGATCCTCGGCGCAGGTTCGAGTCACGCGCGACATCCGGCATGCGCGCGCGCCGCCGCGGCCGCGATGACGCACACGGTTCGTCCGGCCTCCGCGTCAGCCATCTCACCCGGGGTGACGGTCGCCCGGTCCTCTCTGCGAGGAGCCCCCGCAGCCGGGAAGGCGCGGGGCTCGCGGGCCAGCCGACACGGCCTCCAGCACCTCCGGTTCTCAGGGAGGTCGGCGTCCAGCGCGCTGAGCACGGCCGGTTCGGGCGCCGCCTCCAAGCGCTCGAGCACAGGACAGAGCCCCAGCGGCACGGCACCCCCAGCGGCAAGCGGCGCGGGTTCGACTGCGACCTCAACCGCGGGGACCGCCGGCTCAGCGGTCAAGTCGACGGTGGGGACGGCTGGCTCAGCGGTCAAGTCGACGGTCAAGACGGTCGGCTCGACGGTGAACTCCACGACCAAGACCGTCGGCTCGACGTTGGACTCGACGACCAAGACCGTCGGCTCGACGTTGGACTCGACGGTGAAGACGGTCGGCTCGACGGCCTCGAAGTTGACCTCAGGCCTGCTTCCCTAGCTGGCCCCCCTCGGGCGCGCACGAGGAGACCGAGGGTCCTCGCGTCCCGACGCTCACCGGGGAGCGAGCGGCTGTGGGATACTGGCCCATCGGGGCGTGGCGCAGCCTGGTAGCGCGCACCGTTCGGGTCGGTGAGGTCCCCGGTTCAAATCCGGGCGCCCCGATGAACTCTCTGCACCAGTACGCGCTCAACGTCAGCGGCGCCTGTATTTCGGTTGACGCCCGGTCGGTATCGCGCTAATATTCTCACGATATCATGATGGAGGAGAGCTCCATGCCGGCTTCAAGCGGTCATCCGTTTCTCAGGCCAGGTCGTCTGAACACCTACACGGCATACAGCATCGGGTGCTTCATCGCGTGGGCGGTGGTCTGGTTGGTCGCCCGACTCATCGATCCGAAGCGGACCTTGGATTCCATCCTCCTGGTCTTCATCGGATGGGTGATCGGGTGGACGTCGGCGACGATCGCTAGGGTCGTGTACCCACCCCCAAAGAAGCGGCACTCAGCCGGCCCGAGGTCAATGCTCCAGGGTTTTCGGGAGAGCTGAGCTCAACGTTCGTTCGTTGCGCCCTGCTCGGAACGTGATATCACGCAGCGACACCACCGACGATGAGCTGAGCCCGGGGGCGTTCTCGCGGCGCCAGGCGCATGAGCAGCAGCCTGCGCAGGCGTTCGCCTGCCCACCCGCGCTGGCGGTGGCTGTCGCTGTGCTTGCGCTGGCCGCGGTCTTGGTCGCCTTCGGGGTGGGCAGCCTCAGCTCCGGGTTGAGGATTGCGGGTGGCGCGGTCACGGCCGCGGTCCTGCTTATTGGTCCCGGCTTTGTGGTCGTGCAGCCCAACGAATCGCGCGTGCTGATCCTTTTCGGCCGCTACGTCGGAACACTGACCGAAGCCCGGTCGTGGTGGGTGAATCCGTTCACGGTCGTCTGGCGCGAGCTGATCTCGCTACGCGTACGCAACTTCCAAAGCGAGCGGATCAAGGTCAACGACTCAAGCGGCAACCCGATCGAGATCGCCGCGGTCGTCGTCTGGCGCGTCATCGATACCGCCAAGGCGGTCTTCGACGTGGAGAACTTCGAGCAATTCGTCACGGTGCAGAGCGAGACCTCCCTGCGCCACCTCGCCAACCTCTACCCCTATGACGATTACGGGCAGGCGGCGATTTCCTTGCGCGGCAACGCCGATGAAGTCCGCGATGGCCTGCAGGCGGAACTCCAAGCACGTCTTCAGACTGCCGGGATAGAGGTCCTCGAGACGCGACTGACCCACCTCGCGTATGCGCCCGAGATCGCGGAGGTGATGCTCCGCCGCCAGCAGGCCGAAGCGATCCTCGCCGCGCGCAAGACAATGGTCGCAGGCGCGGTCGGCCTCGTGCAGATGGCGCTTGCCCAGCTGGCCGACTCAGACCTGGTCGAGCTCGACTCCGAGCGCAAGGCCACGATGGTGGCAAACCTGATGGTCGTGCTCTCAGGCGACCACTCACCAACACCAGTGATCAACACCGGCTCGCTCTACGCCTGAGCGCCAACCGGCATGCCCGAGAGTAAGCGCTTTCTGCTCCGACTCGACCCTCGCCTGTTCGAGGCGATCCGCGGCTGGGCCGACGACGACCTTCGCAGCATCAACGCCCAGATCGAATACCTGCTCACCGACCAAGCCCGCCGGGCCGGACGGTTGCCTCATCGGCGTAGCAGATCCCAGCCCCCGGACACGACCGAACCGGAGGACGTCGTCCCTGCCAGCCGCGTTCGCGCTGTCGACTGAGACCCCTCCTCGCACGAGTCCCATGGATGGGATCCGTCCCTCTGGACAAGCTTTAGGGCGTGAGCAATTAGAAGCGCCAGAACGGGTCGTCGATGGGCAGGATCTCGAAGCGCGCGAACCCGGCGTCGGTGGCGTACTGCCGCACAGTGTCGGGCCGCATCACCGTTCCGGTGCCGGCGGCGTGATCTCCGATCATGCCGACCGGCAGGCAGTGGAGCACGCTGAACCCGTAGTGAAGCCGCTCGGCGTCGCCCGCGTCCGGCGAGAAGCGCTCCGCGGTCCTCTCGTCGGCTACGAACACGCAGCCTCCGGGAGCCAGCATCCCCCGCAGCGTCCGCAGGACGTCGACCGGATAGGACATGTCGTGAAGCGCCTCGAAGATCGTGACGAGGTCGTACCGGCCCGACAGCTCGGGATCCGCTGCGTCGCGATTGTGGAACGAGACTTGCGCCTCGAGACCGCTCCCCGCCAGCAGTTCGCGCGCCCCGTCGATCGAGGACTGATCGAGATCAATCCCGTCGACCCGGACCTTCGGATACCCGCGCGCGATGGCAAGGGTCGAATGGCCGTGCCCGCACGCCACGTCCGCGACCCGGGCGGGCGGGTCCTCTCTGAGGCGCGCGTCAAGGGCCGGGACCGCGGGCAGCCATCGGCTGGTGAGCAGCTTCTCGTACAGAGCGCGCGTACCCCGCGCTTGGCTCTCGTTCGCGTCGCGACCGTAGGCCGCGTAGGGGACGCCATCGCCAGATCGAAACGCGTCCAAGATGGCCTCCAGTGGCCTCGTGCAGCTGACAACGCCCTGCGCGATCGGGGCCATGAAGTCGAGACTGGACTCGTCGAGGAGCGCCTCATCGTGTCCTGGAGGTAGGCGGTAGCGCCGCTCGTCGTCGGGCGCGTCCGGATTCTCAGCTTCAAGGATGCCGCTAACGGTCTGCTGCTCGAGCCACTCCCGAGCGTAGCGCTGGTGCACACCGACGACCGCGGCGAGCTCACCCGGGGTCGCGGCCGGGTGGTCCGCGAGCCGCTGGTAAAGGCCGAGGCGATCGCCGATGTACACACACAGCAGATCCAGCGCCGCGATTGCGTCTCCGCGAAGCTGGGCGACAAGAGCATCCCGACGTGAGGCAGCTAGTCCTCGTTCGCTGGCGTCAGTCATACCACGGGGGAAGTATGGCGGGGGCTGACCGCGCTCGCCGGATCGAGGGCTGCCGCTGCGCTACTCGCTCTACCGCGACTGGCGGCTGATTTGGTCGAGGCGCACCGCGATGAGTTTCTTCACAAGCGCCTTGGGCAGTGGGCGGTCGATCGGGAAGTGCAGGGAGCTCCTGGTCATCGTGTAGTCCTCGAGTTCGTCGGCAAGCTGCTCCAGGACCGCGCCACTGAATGGCAGGTAGCTCAGGTGAGTCTTGAACGCCGCGAACCCAGCGACGGTCTCGCCGTGGAGGCGGAAAGCAGGAAGGCCGTAGGAGATCACCTGTTCCGCTTCGGGGGCGATCTCGAGAATCGTGCCGCGCAGCTTCTGAAGCGTGCTTCGCTTCGGCTCCTCGACTGCACGCAGGTACTCGTCGACTCGTTCGGCGGACGCTGCCGCGCGTCTTTGGGGGCCGGATGTGGACACGGACTCGCGGAACGACAGGCCGCGGGCCTGGAGCGCTTTGCGGAGGGCCGCCGTCGCGGTTGGGCCGATGCCGTGCAGCTTGTTGAGCTCGGGCTCTGAGACGCGGGCAAGCTGGTCAAGCTGCGTGTAGCCGGCGCCGGAAAGGGCGCGGAGGGCAGGCGCGGAGAGTTTGGGAAAGCCCGGATGCTCGTCGGTGCTCATTGGTCCTCCTGGTCTGGTCGGGTAATCGGGTTGGTCAGCGGTTGGAGCTCGTATACGCTGACGTGGCGCCAGCTGGCGGCGGTGAACGGTTCGCCATTCCAGCCTGCCCCTCCGGGGGGCGCGCCTGGCTTGACCGGCGCCCGTACACGCCCAGGTCGAGAGAATCGCTTCGCCTCTGGCTCCAATGATCACCCGGGGCACCACTTAGCGGACCGATCAGTCTTCGCGGTGTCGACCGCGCATGGCCTGGCGCTGCTCGCGGCGCGCCTCTCGTGGCGGGCGCAGGCGCAGCGGCCGATCGCGCGTGCGGCGCAGGATCAAGAACGCGACCGTGCCCCACATCGCCGGGATCCAGAGCGCGATCGCGTGGTAGACGACTGTCGCCGCTGTGGCCAGCGTGGCCGAGGCGCCGTAGAGGACGAACATCCCGACCAGGCTGCCGTCGAGCACGCCGATGTTGCCGGGCACCGGAAGCAGGTTTGACAAATAGCCGATCTGGTAGGCGAGCACGAGCGGCGCCAGCGGCGGGACACGGCCGGCGGCGGCGAAGCAAGCGGCCAGCACGCCGATGTCACACCACAAGAACGCGATCGCGCCGAGGATCCGCCAGTCGGGGGTGAACATGACCTGCTGGGTCAGCCGGATGCTCGCGGCGGTCCCGATCAGCAGGGCGCGGATCCGGCCCGGCGAGCGGCCGGCCGCCAGCCGCTCGCTGAACCGAGGCAGCGCTAGGAAGAAGACGAGGACCGCGAAGCCGGCTCCCGCCGGGACGATGCTCAGCAGCGGATTGTCGGGGCCGGGAAGGATGCCGAGGAACAGACCCAGCCCGGCGAGGATCAGCGTGATCACGTTGACGGCGCTCGTGAGCAAGAACAGGACCGCCGAGCGCTCGGCGACCTGCGCCGGCTCGCCGCCCCGCTCGACCAGTAGCCACGCCCCGACCGCGACGCTGCCCGCTCCACCGAGCGACACGGCGGCCCCGAAGGCGAGCTCTGAGAGCGCGACGCGGGCGCCAAACCTGATCGGAGCCCGGTCGAAGACCTGCAGGAACGCGACCACGTATCCGAGGCAGGACAGGATCTCCAGCGCGACCGCGACCAGCAGCCAACCGCCGCTCATGTCGCTGACAGCGTCGGCGACGCCGTGCAGACCCGGAACCGCGAGCAGCAGACCGACGACGATCGCCACCAGGATCGCTAGTGAGATCAGCCCGCGCCACAGGCTGCGGCTGGCCTCCGGCACCTCGGGACGGGGTGTCTCCCGGCCCGGTTGCGGCCCCTGATCGCGGGGGCGCTGCCCATCCGAGGTGGCCGCCATGGTTGACTATTCAAGCAGTGGCGCGGGTCGAGCTTGAAGGCTACGGGGTTGTCGGGATCCGGGCGAACAACCCGGGCCCGTTCACGCTGACCGGAACCAACTCGTGGGTGCTGGGGAGCGCTCCGGCCTGGGTGATCGACCCAGGGCCCGCGCTGGCCGACCATCTGGACGAGCTGGCCGCGGAGGTGACGCGGCGCGGTGGCCTCGGGGGGATCGCGTTGACGCACGACCACGCCGATCACCACGAGGCCGTCCCCGCGCTTCGGGAGCGCTTTTTACGAGCGCCCCTCGCCGGCGGTCGTGGCGACGTCGACGTGCGGCTGCGCGAAGGCGGCCGCTTCGGACCGCTCGAGGCGATCCCGACGCCCGGGCATGCTCCTGACCACTTCGCGTTTTTGACCGGGCCGGTTGGCCTCACCGGGGACGCTGTGCTCGGCTACGGGAGCGTCTTCATCGCCCCCGATCCGGGCGCCCTGGCCGGCTATCTGGAGGGGCTGGCGAAGCTCCGCCGGCGTGGGCTCGAGGTGCTGTGCCCAGGGCACGGCCCGCCCGTGCACGACCCGCAGTCAAAGCTCGACGAATACATCGCCCATCGCCTCGGTCGGGAGCGTCGCCTACTCGCGGCGCTCGGGGCCGGCGCTCGCTCCGTCGCCGAGTTGCTCGACGCCGCTTGGAGCGACGTCCCCGGGCACCTGCGGCCGGCGGCGGCGGTCACGCTCGCGGCGCACCTGGACAAGCTGGCCGACGAGGGCCGGCTGCCCGAGGGGGTGCAGCGCCCCGGCGATCCGGCGGTCAGGCTGTCTGAGCCGTAGGGAGCGGGCCCAGAGCGCGAGGGCGGCCATCGGAATAGGCCAGCCGGCGCTCGGCCAGCTTCATCGCGGCCGCCAGCGGCGTGGTTCGGTCCGCTTGCGCGGCCGCGAAGATCTCGTCGAGCGTGTCACCGATCGACGCGACCCGCCTCCGTGCCCGCCCCGCGTCGTAGCCGCCGATCCCCTCGGCGATGTTGATCAGCCCGCCCGCGTTTACGACGAAGTCAGGCGCCCACAAGATACCGTGCGCTTCCAGCACACCGGCGATCCGGTCGTCGGCGAGCTGGTTGTTGGCCGCACCGGCGATCACCGCGCAGCGCAGGCGCGGGACGGTCTCGTCGTCGAGGAAGCCACCGAGCGCGCACGGAACGAGCACGTCGACCTGCGCTTTCAGAGCTTCGGCGGGACTGCTCCAGCGCGCTCCGAGTCGGTCGGCGACGGCGCGCCGGCGCTCGTCCACATCGGCCACGATCAGGCTCGCTCCGGCGCGTGCGCACCGCTTGGCGACCCGTGAACCGACGTGTCCGAGCCCGATCACGCAGACTTTGCGGTCGCGAAGAGAGCGGCTGGAGAACGCCCGCTGGCACGAAGCGAGGATCGCGGCTTCGACGCCGAGCGCGGTCAGGGGGCTCGGGTCGCCCGAGCCGCCGCGCCGGCGCGCCAGGCCGGCGACGTGGCTCGTGCGCTGGGCGATCACGCTCATGTCGCGACTCGAGGTCCCGACGTCCTCGGCCGTTATGTAGCGCCCCTGCAGCGCTTGCACCAAGTCGGCGAAGTCGAGCAGCGCGGCGTGGCGGCGCTGCGATTCCAGGCGTCCGTCGGCCGGCAGCATGATCACTCCCTTGCCGCCGCCGAGGCCGAGGTTTGCCACCGCAGCTTTGAGCGTCATCGCGCGCGACAGGCGCAGCGCGTCGCGCACCGCAGCCCGGGAGTCGTCATAGGACCACATCCGGCAGCCTCCCAGCGACGGGCCACGAACGGTGGAGTGGACGGCGACGATCGTGTACAGCCCAGACCGCCGTCCGCGCTGGACGTGCAGCTCCTCGTGGTCGAGGTTCTCGAGGTAGCGCTCTATCGTGCTAGCAGCTCACCGACGAGGTACCGGCGACGGGGGCGCTTCTTCGTCTTTATAAAGCTCACTACCTTGCCCGTGCCGGCCAGCGCCGTGCTGCTGGCGACCGAGGCGCCGTTCGCCGCGCCGTTCGTCGTGCCGCCGTCGGCGCCGCCGGTCCCCGTTGCGCTGCCGGTGCCGGCTCCGGTTCCACTGCCCGCTCCGGCTGGACTGCCGGTGCCCGTCGCGGTGCCCGTACCGGCTCCGCTACCGGTGCCCGGGCCGCCCGCACCGCCGGTGCCCGTCCCGGGCGGCGTCCCGGTGCCCGTCCCAGTCCCGGAAGGACTCGTGCTGCCGCTGCCCGTTCCGGTGCCATTGCCGCTCGAGGGCGTCGAGCCAGGGCCAGTTCCGGACCCGGTCCCCGTGCCGGTCGTAGCCCCGGTCCCCGCCGGGCCACCGGAGGCGTACATCAGGTTGTCGGGGTCGAGCATCTGGCTGATCGGCAACGATCGCGAAGACCGCCCCCGCGCGGATCCCGCACCCGATGACGAGGCTGAGGCCGGCTGACCCGCGGTTGACGCCGAGCCTGGCGCTGGGCCGGCGCGCGCGGCGCCCACCGCCGAGGTGCCGGATGGTCCCGCGCCTGCCGCGGCGGCCGCTGCTGCCGAGGCGGCGGCTGTCGTGACGCTCGCCGAGCCGGCCACGGAATCTCGGTCGGCGACCCCGACTGCGCGCTGGTGATGGACGCGGTGTTGGGCGGGCACCGACAGCGACTTCTGGATCTCCACCGCCCCACCAGCGGTCACGACCACCGCGGCGATCAGGGTCACGACGTGCCCGGCACCGCCCGCAAGCGGCCCCGCATAAGCCACAGCGCCGGTCCCCGGGGTGCCCGTATATTATCCACATCTCCAAGCCCATGAGAACCGTATATTCATCTGGTCCCCTC
>JBPCQU010000258.1:0-3917 GCA_050997795.1 Solirubrobacteraceae bacterium
CCCAAGGCCAAGCCCGCTCGCGCCTGAGGGACTCAGACCGCGAGCGCCCGCGCCGCCAGCTCGCCCAGGCGATGCTCGGCGTCGCGTAGCCGCCCGGGCTCGATCCGCTGTCGGCTGGGGAGCACGATGTCGGAGACGATCAGCGCCGACGCCGCTTCCAGGCCGCGCCGCGCCGCGAGCGCGAACAGCGTCGCTGACTCCATCTCGACCGCGAGTGCGCCGGCGGCGAGCCAGCGCTGCTCTGAACCGGGCTCGCCGTCGTAGAAGAGGTCGGTCGACACGACCGTCCCCGATCGGACCCTCCCGACTCCCGCGGCCTCGACCGCGCTCCCGGCTGCCCCGAGCCGGGACACCAGCTCCGGGGTGGGGACGAGCCGCTCGCCGGCGCCGAGCGAGCGGCTGGCGCCGTCCGCCGCGATCGCCTCGACCGCGATCAGCAGCTCCCCGAGCTCGAGCGTCTGATCGAGCGCGCCGCAGGTCCCGACCCGCAGCAGCGTCCGGGCGCCGAGCTGCGCCAGCTCGGTGATCACGATCGCCGCGCTCGGCCCTCCGATTCCGGTGCTCTGGATCGTCAGCGGCCTGCCGTCGGTCGCGGTCCCCGAGTACCCCCACAGCCCGCGGTTGTGGTTGAACATCTTTGGCTCGCGCAGCAGCGACTGGGCGAGGAGCAGGGCGCGGCCCGGATCGCCGGGCATCAGCACCCGCTCGGCCAGCGGCGCCGTCGGGTGCAGATGGATCGTGTCCGCCATGGCCGGGCGAGGTTAGACTCCGAGCTGAGATGGCGGAATTCAAGTCGTCGCAGGAGTTCAGGGAGGTGATGGACCGGACGTTTGCCTTGATGCGCGACGACCCGGACATGGGCCCCAAGCTGCGCGACGCCGACACGCCGCAGCGGTTCGAGTTCACCGACCTGGACCTGGTGGTCAACATCCGCGCCGGCGGGCCCGAAGAGCCCAACCTGGCCTGGGAGTGGTCAGACGACGTCGACTGGGAGCCGAAGGTCAAGATGTCGATGAGCTCCGAGACGGCGAACAAGTACTTCCAGGGCAAGGAGAACGTCGCGATCGCGATCGCGCGCCGCCGGATCAAGGCTGGAGGGGACGTCAAGGCGGCGCTGGCGATCATCCCGATCACCAAGCCGCTGTTCGAGCGCTACCGCGAGATGGTGGCCTCCGACTACCCGCATCTCGAGCTCTGATCCGCTCCGGGATTGGCGGGTGCGCGGTCTCAGCCGGCGCACGGATTGACTTTTCGCGCGATGCCGAGTAGACCTACAGCTTCAAGCAAGGCAACAGGCCGGAACGTGGCCGCGCCGCAGCGCGCGGCCGCGAGGCGCCGCCGGAAACGTGACGAGCGCCGACGGTCGACGCAGCGGGCCGTGACGCCCGCGGGCGGCGGGGCCGCGTCCTCACCGAGACCCCGCCGCCAACTTGCTGGCCCGGTCATCCGGGCGGCGTTGAGGTCAGCCGCGTGACCCTCGCCGAGGCCGCCGCACGCGTCGGCGTCCAGCCCGCGACGCTGCGCCGATGGCTTGGGCGCGGCCTGATCCCGCAGTACGACGGCGAATGGACACCGGGGGCGGTGGGCACCGCGCGGGTGGTGGCGAGGATGCGCGAGCGGGGCCACTCGCTGACCGAGATCAAGCACGCGATCGAGGACGGGCGGCTGGCCTTCGGGTTCCTCGAGGATCTGTTTCCCTCCGACCAGGAGCGCATCAGCGTCAAGGCGGCGGCCCGCGAGACGGGGCTCGAGCAGGGTCTCATGCAGCGGCTGGTGAGCGGCTTGGGGATGAGCCCGGAGCATGCCCGCACGGTGTCCGAGGACGAGGTCCAGCTGCTGCGCTACGTCGCGGCGGTGCTCGAGTCAGGGTTTCCGCTGGTGGCGCTGCTGCAGCTCCTGCGCGTCTACGGGCAGGCGATGGCGCGGATCGCCGACGCCGAGGTGAGACTGTTTCACCTCTACGTGCACGAGCCGTTGATGCGCTCGGGCGTCGCCGGGCTGGAGACCGCCGAGCAGATGCACGCGCTCTCGCGGGAAGTGCTGCCGCTCGCCGGCCCGATGCTCGACCACGTCCACCAGCGCTACCTGCAGCACTTCATCGAACAGGACGTGGTCGGACACATGGAGGCGGATCTGAGCGGAAGCTCGGTCGACCTCGGCCGGATGCGGGTGGCGATCGCGTTCGCCGACCTGGCCGGCTACACGCGCCTGACCGAGGAGGAAGGCGAGCTGACGGCGCTCGACGCCGTCGAGCGCTTCGTCGAGGCGGTCGAGAACACGCTCCCCGACGAGGCGCGGGTGATCAAGACGATCGGCGACGAGGCGATGATCGTCGGCTCTGACCCGGCCGCGCTGACCGACTGGGCGGTCGGCTTCCAGCGCCTGGCGACCGAGCGGCCGCGGCCGCGGATCGCGATCCACTACGGCGTCGCGCTGTACCGCGATGGCGACTACTACGGCCGCGAGGTCAACATCGCCGCGCGGGTCGCGGCGCGCTCGGCCGGGGGCGACGTGCTGGTCACGCGCCCGGTCGTGGAGCAGGCGGGGGGCTCGCACCTCGAGTTCGAGCGCATCGCCGAAGTCAAGCTGAAAGGGTTCAGCGAGCCGACCGAGATCTTCCTCGCGCGCCAGCGGGCAGAGGAGTGATGTTCGAGCGCGTCCTCGCCGATGGTCTGCTCGCGGCCGGCCGGCCGGTCATCGTCTTGTACTCGGGCGGGCGTGACTCGACCTGCCTGCTGGACCTCGCGGTCCGGACCGCCGGCGCGGACGCGGTTGGTGCGTTGCACGTCAACTACGGCCTGCGCGACGGCGCCGACGCCGACGAGCTCCATTGTGCGCAGCTATGTGAGCGGCTGGGCGTGGCGCTGGAGGTGCGGCACCCCACCGGCGCGGCGACCGGTAACGTCCAGGCCTGGGCGCGCGATCAGCGCTACGACGCCGCGGCGACGCTCGCGCGGGCCCGCGCCGCCGAGGTCGCCGCCGGACACACGTCCACAGATCAGGTCGAGACGATCCTCTACCGGCTGGCCTCTTCGCCGAGCCGGCGCGCGCTGCTCGGGATGCGAGATCGCGACGGGCTCCTGATCCGCCCCCTGCTGGGATTCACGCGCGCCCAGACCGCCGCCTACTGCACCGAGCGCGAGCTGCCGTGGCGCGAGGACGAGAGCAACGAGTCAGACGCGTTCGCGCGCAACCGCATCCGGCGCGCGCTGGTCCCGGCGCTAGAGACGGTGCACCCGGCCGCCCAGCGCAACGTGCTCGCGCTGGCCGAGATCCTCCGCGATGAGGCGACGGTGCTCGACGAGCTGGTGCAGGACGCCCTCGGTGGACAGAACCAGATCGAACTGGCTCGGCTGCGAGAGCTGCCCTCGGCGCTGCGGCGCCTGGTCGTGCAGAGGCTCGCCGACGAGGCCGCGGGCGAGCCGGCCGCCGGGGTGGGGCGCAGGGCGGATGAGGTGGCGGGGCTGAGCGAGCACGGTTCGGCCGCGCTCGACCTGCCCCACGGGGTCCGGGCCACCGCGATCGACGGGGTGCTGCGGTTCGGGCGAACGCCGCGCCGCTCGGAGGCGGCTGCCCAAACAAGGCGGCCGCAAGGCCGCCCCATAGACTAAAAAACGTGAGTGCCGACGCAGCGATCGGGGAGATCCTTGTCCCCGCTGACGATCTGACGCGTCGGGTGCGCGAGCTCGCCGCGGAGGTTTCGCGCGACTACGCCGGCAAGGACCTGGTGCTGATCGGGGTGCTGAAGGGCGCCGTGTTCTTCCTCTCTGACCTGATGCGCCACCTCGACGTCCCGGTCGAGGTCGACTTCATGGCGGTCGCCTCCTACGGCTCGGCGACCAAGTCCTCGGGCGTGGTCCGGATCCTCAAGGACCTCGACGCGGCGATCGAGGGGCGCGACGTGCTGATCGTCGAGG
>JBPCQU010000057.1:0-4723 GCA_050997795.1 Solirubrobacteraceae bacterium
CGCTCGAGGTCGACGGCATTCTCGGGACGGCGGGTGAGCAGGCGGCCCGTGGGATGGCTCAGGCAGCTGACCGACGGGTGCTGCAGGGCATGGCAGACACGCTCGGTCATCTCCCGGCGGGGCATCCGCTGGCCGCCGTGGACGCTCGCCTGCACCCAGTCGAGCTCGGCGAGCACGTCGTCGGGCAGGTCGAGGCGCCCGTCGGCGAGGATGTCGCACTCGATCCCCCGGAGGATCCGAAACGGCGCGAGCACGGCGTTAGCCACGGCGATCTCCTCGCCCTGGCGGCGGACGTCGTCGGCGCTGAGACCCTGCACCGCGCCCACGGCGGGCGTGTGATCGCAGATGGCCAGGTACTCATAGCCGCGCTCGGAGGCGGCACGGCCCATCTCCTGGATGCTCGACCGTCCGTCTGACCACCTGGAGTGACAGTGCAGGTCGCCCCGGATTTGGCGCTGCTGCAGCAGCCGGGGCGGATCTCCCCTAAACGGCTCCTCGCGCAACTCCGGAGGGCACCACGGGAGCGTGAGCTGGCGGTAGACGGTCGGCTCGTCGGGCGCCCCAGGGAGGGGCTCGAGCGCCGCCACGTACTCCTCGGTGCCGGTGGCGCGCAGGAGCGCCGTGCCCAGGCCCCGCGGCTCGGCCACGATCAGCTCCACCGGCACCCCCTCGACGGTGAGGCCGACGGCGCGCCGGTCGCTGCTCTCCAGGACCGCGACGATCCGCGGCAGGGCAGCGAAGCGCCCGAGCGTGGCGGCCGGATCGTCGGCTGGGCAGACCACCGCGAGGTGCTCGCACAGGTCACGCCGGCGGCGCACGTCGCCCGCCGCCTGCCCGGTGAGGGCGGAGGCGATGCCTTCGACCAGGTCGGTGGCGCGGTCGAGCAGGAGGCCCTGGCGCGGCCGTGGCTCGGACTCCCGCGTGAGGACCTCCAGCAGCTGCGCCTGCCTCTTGGGTCCGATCCCGGGCGCGTTGCGCAGCCGTCCGGATGCGGCGGCCTCGCGGAACTCGTCCGCGGTCCTGACGTCCAGCGCCCGGGCCAGCTCCACCGCCCGCGCGGCGCTCAGCCCCAAGTAGCGACCCAGCCCCACCAGGTCCGGCGCCAGCTCGCGCTCCAGCTCGGCCAGCTCGGCGATCACGCCGGTCTCGAGCAGCTCGCGCAGCCGAGCCTCGATCCCCGGGCCGATGCCGCGCAGCTCCCGCACCCGTCCGGTGCGCACCAGCTCGGCAATGGGAGCGGGGCTGGAGCGGATCCCCTCGGCGGCGCGGTGATAGGCGCGCGCGGTGTACGGGTTGGCGTCGCCGAGCTCGAGCAGCATGGCGAACGCCTCCAGTCGATCGGCAATCTGGCCGTTGTCCATGCGTGGAGTCTGAGCGTTGTCGCCGGGGCATATCAGAGCGGTCGCCTCCACGCACACCAGCGCGCCGACCCCGTGCACCGGCATCTGCTTTCAAGTCCACGCCGAGCGAGCCGCGATCGCGAATGCCTGGTTGGGTCCGCGCGATCCACTTCCACCAGCGGGGGACGCGAGCGCCTCGACAGATCGCAGGTTCAGACTCATTCTCCCCGGTCGGGGTCACCCGCTCGTGGGCTGGAACGGTGGGCGTTGCCCGTTGCAAGCCCTGCCGATGCCGATCTGAACCCTTTGCCGCTGTCCATCTGCAGCGACGACAAGGGGTGCGCAGATGGGATCGCGAACGAAGTAGCCGCCCGCGTAGGCCAGCCACTTCGCGCCCCGAGGTCCTGAGCATGCATCGACAGCGATTGTGCTGCCCCAGTGGCCCTCCCCAGCATTGCCCCACCCGATCGTGAGTCGATCTCGCCACCCGCGCGGAACGATCAGACGGAACCGAGCACCGGCGCGGATTACCAGCCCCTGCTTGGCGAACAGGCGCGCGCTTGGATCCCGCAGACCTGAGCGTGCGGCCCCTAGCGCACGGCGCGTCCACGGGCTCGCCGGCAACGCAACGACCCCAAGAATCACACGCATCCCGCTCACCGGCGGACCGGTGCCGATGAACTCATGACACCGAAGGACTCGGACAGAGCCTCTGTGCGACGACCTGGTCGCTGGGTCGCTGATCGTCCCCGATCGCAGGTGATGACCACCGCCGCAGGAAGCCACGACAACAGCCAGAACGAGCGTCGAAGTCACGACCGTCAGAACTCGACTTTGGCTGCTGCTCGGGTGCATCCACCCGCTCCCATGCGCCGTCGAACGACGTAGCCTACCAATCCATAGGAGGACTACAGGACGCTGTGCTGTAACCGGCGCTGTGGTCCGATCACGGTCACGGCGTCGCTGGCACATACCCCGCATCGACCTTGATGTCTCGCGGCGGCTGGGGGCTAGCGCGCTTGGTCGCGGCGCACCAGGACGTTGGTGACCAGCTGCACGCTGACGAGCATCGCGAGCGCCACACCGGCGCCGGCAACGATGTACCAGGGCCACGGCCCCATCACGTTCAGGAGCGACACATGCGTTGGCTTCCAGGCCAGGTACATGTAGTTGCCGCCGGTGATCACGTCGGCGAGGCCCGCGACCGCAGTCCACGTGAGCGTTGTGGCGAACACGCGGGCGACGGCGCCGCGACGAGGGTAGAGCTTGAGGCCGTAGACGAGGAACGCACCCGCAATGATCGCCCCGACGTGATAGCCGAAGTACGTGAAGTAGAGGACGTCGGGGAAGGTCTGCCCCAGGTCGGGCGTGACTACGGCCTGCAGCGAGGCGGTGAACGCCCAGAAGTAGGTGAGTTCGACCAGGAGCGGGCGCCGCGTCCACAGGGCGAGGATCGCGGCCAGCGAGACTGCGTCGGTCAGCTGCAGCGGCAGAGTGAACTGGATCGACCACGTTCCGCGGATCACGTCGGCGAGGTACTCGCCCGCCCAGGCGGCGAGGATCAGCAGCGCGAGTGCCCGTGCGAACCGATCGGTCCACCAGCCGGGATGGCGCCGCCCGGCATGCACTGATCCGCCGATGCTGGCGATCATCACCGCGAGAGCGGCGAGATGTGAAGGTGAGAACTGCCGCACCGCCATTCCTCGTCCGGCCGGTTTACCGCTTGTACGATGCCAAAGCGCGTGTCGCGGGCGCCGGCCGTGATCGCGGATCTACGCGGGTGTCGCATCGCTCGATTGGTGTGGGACGATGTTCCACGTGGTGCGACTCGCCGATTGGTTCGCCGAACGGAGCGCCCGGGGGATGCTCACGCGCGCCGCGGTGCCTGGCTGCTCGTCGGACTCCCGGTCATCGCAGCGCGGATCTGGTGGTCGGCCGCCGCCGCCATCGCCGTCTTTGTGGTCACCGTGACGATGTACGTGGCGGCAGCGGTCCGCTACATGCACCGGCACCGCCCGCAGCCCTGACACTGTCGGGTGGCCGGGTGTCCGGCGTAGGTCTCATGCATCAGAGGGGGAAGGCCTGACTAGCCTCTCGTGCGTGCCGTCGTTCGCCGAGCTGCTCGAGGATCGTGGCGTGTTGCTTGCCGACGGTGCCACGGGGACCAACTTTCAGGACATGGGCATCGAGCCCGGCGTCGCGCCCGAAGAATGGGTCTTCGCTGCGTCCCAGCAGATCAAGACCCTCCACCGGCGCTTTGCCGACGCGGGCTGCGATCTGGTGTCGACGTGTACGTTCGGGGGATCCTCCGTCCGGCTGCAGGACGGGCCGTTGGCGGGCCGGACACGCGAGCTCAACGCCCGCGCCGCCGAAATCGCCCGCGAGAGCGTGGGCGACGGCGTGCTCGTGGCCGGATCGATGGGCCCGACAGGTCAGCTCGTCGAACCGTTCGGGCCGCTCACGCGAGACATGTCCCTGGAGACTTTCAGCGAGCAGGCGCGCGCCCTGGCGGACGGCGGTGTCGACCTTCTGATGCTGGAGACGTTCTTCACGCTCGACGAGGCCCTTTGGGCCGCCGAGGCTGTCGGTGCCGTAACCGATCTACCGATCGTGATGTCCTTCAGCTTTGACCAGGGCACAAAGACAATGATGGGGCTGAGCCCGGCGGACGTGACCGCGGCTACCGAGAACGTCGGTGTTGCCGCGCTGGGCGCGAACTGCGGTCGGTCGCTGCAGGACACCGCACAACTCGTCACCGAGTTCCGGCAAGCGGGGTCATCTCATCCTCTATGGGTCAAGCCGAACGCCGGCGTGCCACGCGTGACCGCCAGCGGTGTGGTGTATCCCGAAGATCCCACCTCGTTCGCTGAGCAGGTGGCGCAGTTCGCGCAACGGGGAGCGCGCGTTGTCGGAGGATGCTGTGGCTCGACGCCCGAGCACCTGTCGGCCCTCGCCAGCGCGCTGGGCCGGTAATCACTCACGGGGGTGCCTCCGCCCGGCACTGCCATGCGTGCCGGCGTAAGCCGATGTGGCTCGTTATTCACGGTGGCCGGCGGCGGGCGCTGACTACTGCCCCCGCGGATGCTCGGCGTCTCCGGCGACCGCGTAGAGGGGCCACTCTCCGGGAACGGCCCCGCAGTACGTGCGGTCCGCGTTGCTCGAATTCGAGTCCGGACCCGACGAACTAGGTCCCAGACCGTGCCCGAGGTCCACACCTCGCCCGGCCGCGCCGCCGCCTGCACGCGCGCGGTGAGATGGACGGCGATCCCGGCCACGTCGTCCGCCATCACCTCGCACTCGCCGGTGTGGACGCCTGCGCGCAACTCGAGCCCGATCGCCCGCGCTCCCTCGCGGATCGCGAGGGCAGAGCGCACCGCTCGAGC
>JBPCQU010000072.1:0-3571 GCA_050997795.1 Solirubrobacteraceae bacterium
GTGCAGCGCGCGATCATCGCTACCGCGTCTCCGCGCTGCCCGAGGACTTCGCCGGGATGAGCGTGCTCGATGTCGGCTGTTTCGATGGCTTTTACGCGTTCCTAGCCGAGCACCGGGGGGCCGAGAGGGTAGTGGCGGTGGACAATGAGCAGTATCGGCTCTGGGTCGCCTCGCGGTGGGGTGTTGAGCTGGAGGGCGGGGAGGGCTTGCGCGCCGTTCATCGTCTGCTCGGCTCCGCGGTTGAGTATCGACGGATGGACGCGTTCGCGCTCGATCGCCTCGAGGAGCGCTTTGACCTCGTGTTCTGCTTGGGCATCCTGCACAGGGTCGAGAACCCGCTCGGGCTGCTGCGTGTGCTGCGCGGACGGACGGTGAGCGGCGGCGCGGTGCTGGTCGAGACCTACGGCGTCGGCCCCGAAGATCGAGACGGTCCCGCGGTCCGGGTCTCTGAGCCCGGGGAGGTTTACGCGCGCGACGAGTTTGTCTACTGGGGGTTCGGGGGCGCCGGCCTGGAGCGGCTGGCCCGGATTGCCGGCTTCTCGCGCGTGGAGTCGCTGGTCGACGTGGAGGTCGACGGGCACCCGCGGCCCATGGCCCGGCTGGTCGCCTAGAACGCTCGCGGACAGCGTTCTGACTGACCTGTTCACAAGACGGTTGCAGGTTCGTAACCAGCGAGCGCGCCCGTGTCGCGAGAGTTGTGGGAATGCTTCCGGCGCTGCACGACCCGCTGCTCGACCTCGACACCATGGTCTCCGGCTGGGCGCATGAGCGCACCGCGGCGGAGATCCGCGCGGGTGGCCGCGCCGCGGCGACGGCACACCAAGCGACGAGCGCCCGCTGCTGTTCGACGAGCTGCTCGACCTCGCGCCGTCCGGCGCGGCGCTCCAGCTCGGGGTCAAGGCGCACGCGGACCCTGCCCTCGCACGCCGCACTGTGCGAGCGGTCTGTGAGCGTCTTTCAGACCACCCGGCGCGGGAGCGGACCGAGGTCATCAGCTTCTGGTCCGGTGCCTGTGAGCTTGCTGCCGAGCTCGGCTTCCGGGCGCGGCTGGTGATGATCGCCGAGTACCGCATGCGAGCACTCGCCGTGTGGGGACGACGCGTAGGTCTGCACGGCGTATGCGTCGAGCACGGCAAAAGACCAGGCGCCGCGTGCGCGGCCGACTCGGCGGGTCGGCGAGCTCATGTGGTGCCGACCGGACGGTTTGTCTGCCGGCGGCGCTGTGGCGGCTGAGCGGTAGACGAGCCCAGCCGGGGGTGGCGTGCAGGGTCGGGCGGCTGAGGTCACCGGCGGGCGGCCGTCTGGTCTGAGCGTTGTCGGGTGCTGCCCCTCCGGATAACACGGCCGGATTGCAGGCCTGACGTCGTGGTGGTTATCGGTCTGGCACCACGGTCGCCGGTGGCGCCGGCGTGCGGCGGTGTGTCGGAGGGGTTCTGGCTGGACCCGGCGAATGCCGATCGGCCGCCCGTGCTCATACACGCGCTCAATCGCGTATCCGTTCAGCTCGAGCTTGGACGACGGGGGCCGGGAAGTCATCCCGCCTGCGCGGAGCACCGCAAGGGCGATCGGCCAATCGCCAGCCGCCGCAGCCGGTCAAGCATTCGCTGCTGCTTGGGGTCAGCGACCATCATCGACCGGATTGTTACTCCTCAACAGCGGGATCGCGGGCCTGCGGGGGGCTGGCGCCGGGTCGCAGCGCTCAGCGGCTGGCCGCGCCATTGGCCGGGCGCCTCGCGTCAACCGAAGCGCGCGAATGTCCTTCAGGGGCTCCGCCGATGAGAGGGCCTCCCGGGTCCTGGACGCGCGGGGGCGGGCAGTCGTCGGCTGGCCACGCACCGGCGCTCGCCTCGCACCTACCGCGCGCGGCTCAACCAGCTCCGAGCACATCTAAGCACCCTTCATCCGTTCACATCGGACGGAGTACGGTCGGGGTCTGCAGAAAACAGGAAGGAGGTTCCCGTGAGAAAGCCACTTACGATGCTGATCGTGCCCGCTGTCGCGCTGGTCGTCGCGGGCTGTGGGAGCAGCGCCGCCACCAAGTCGACCACGGCCGCGCCGACCACTTCGAGTACCCCTGGCAAAGGCGCCGTGCAGATTTCGACCAGGACCCTGCCCGGCCTGGGTGTGGTGCTCGTCAACGGCCAGGGCCGCACCCTGTACGTGTTCGCGCCCGACAAGGCCAAGAAGGTCACGTGCCTGGGCGGGTGCGCGTCGGTCTGGCCGCCGCTGGCGCTGTCGGCTGCACAGAAGCCGGCGGTCTCCGGGCAGGCAAGGTCATCGCTGACGGCCAGCGACCCGGATCCGTCAGGTGGCCGGGTCGCCACGTATGCCGGCTGGCCGCTGTACACCTACGTGACCGACGCCTCCCCCGGGACCGCCAAAGGGCAGGCGCTTCAACTCAATGGCGGCCTGTGGTACGTCATCTCGCCGTCCGGCACGGTGATCCACACCAAGCCAAGCACGGGCACGAGCACCGGCGCGACTGGTTACTGACCGTAGGTGCACCTGGTGAGCAGGATCTCGCACCGCCCCCGTGATCAGACCGATCGGCCTGGCTCGCGCTCATTGCGCGTCGGGCGATACTCGTCGACCCGGGCGCGCGCTGCACCACTTGTCGTCGGCGGCTTTGGGGGCTTTCAGCCGGCCCCGGGACGCCGCCATACCGATCGAGCTGAACGGACACGCGATTGAGCGCGTCTATGACCACGTGCGCCTGCGCCATTCAGAACCCCGGGACCCACCCACCGCACACCGGCGGCGCCGACCGTCCTGGCCGCACCGATAACCAGCCGCAATACACGCCGCGATCACCGCAGACGGCCCAGGCTATGGGTCTGGCGCGTGCAGAGCGGTAACTGTGCCGGCAGCGGCGAGTACGAGGCAGCCCGCACCGGCCGATCCCTCTACCGCCCAGCAGCACCTGCGTCACGCGGAGGCCAGCCGTAGCGGTCGGCTTCGACGTGCGCGGTCAGCGATCGGGGAGTCGGCGGGGCGCGTGGCGTCTGGTCTCTTGCCGGGCGCGGGGGATCGGCGCATCTGAGATTGGCTTGCGTTTCCCTCGGGCCGCTTGCCACGGCCCGTTGCGGCGTTCTTCGGCTCGGAGGGCGCCGCTGGCGGGCGTGTAGATGCTCTCGTGGCCGTCGTCCCAGCCGATGCGGTAGCGAGCCGAGGGATCGCCGCGCAGCACTTCCTCAACGACGCGGCCATTAACTCGTACTCGGCTACGACCTGTTTGCCGACCGCAAGGGCCATGCTCACCCCTCATTGTTCGTGCCGCTCAAGGATAGTCCCCGTCAGTCATCTGCCGCGACGACCAGTGCCCGATTTCACCTCACGCAGATACCGGTGCGGTCCTCGTCCTCCAGTGTCCAGACCTCTGAAGACTCGGCCTTTTGTGATCGGGCCGGTGGTACGGCCGGACGCCGTCGTCTGTGTGAGATAGTGCGCGGGTGACCACCTTCGAGCAGTCCACCGCCCGGCTCGTGGCCGTCGATGACCTCGGTGCCTCCCAGGTCGTCGTGGTGGAGAACACACCGCACGGTGCTCTAGCGGTTGGCATTAGCGCGGGCAA
>JBPCQU010000193.1:0-4807 GCA_050997795.1 Solirubrobacteraceae bacterium
GCCCGTTCTCGCGGTACTGCACCGCCCAGCCGACGACGTAGCGGCTGAACACGTCGAGGATCACGTACAGGTAGAAGTACGTCCACTTCGCCGGTCCCTTGAGCTTGCTGACGTCCCACGACCACAACTCGTTCGGGCGTTCGGCCAGCAGCTCGGGCTTCGCGTAGGCGGGATGGGTGAGCTGGTCGCGGCGCTCGCGCACCCCTCCGTGGTGAGCAGCGAGGATCCGGTACATCGTCCGCGTCGAGCACAGGTACGTGCCCTCGTCAAGCAGCGTCGCGTACGTCTCTTCCGGGGAGATGTCGACGAACCGCTCGGAGTGCAGCACCTCGAGCACGGCGTCACGCTCGGGCTCTGATAGCGCCCTCTCAGGCATCGGCCGCGGCCGGGCCGGCCTTGGCTCCGGGGGGCGGCGGCGACGGTAGATCGTCGCCGGCGACGCGCCGACCGCCCGGCACGCCGGCCGGGTGCCGATGATCGGCGTCAGTTCTTCGACTGTCCGCTCGATCATCGCTCGGTGCTCCTGTCCGCGCTCTCGGTACCGAGCATCTGCTCCAACAGCGCTGAGAGATTTCCCTGAATCTCGATGACCCGCTTCGCCTTCTCAAGCTCCGCCTCGGCACGGTCAGCACGACGCGTCAGCTCGACGATCTCCCGGTCGCGCCGGTCGGCCGGCTTGCGACCCCGCGGTCGGCCGAGCTCCTTCAGCGCGCCGTCGCGGACCTGCTTGCGCCAGTACGTCAGATGCGACGTGTACAAGCCCTCACGACGCAGCAGCTCCCCGATCTCACCCGGCCTCGTGCACGCGTCCGCCTTCGCCAGGATCTCCAGCTTGTACTTCGCCGTGAACGACCGGCGCTTGGCCTGCTCGACCAGCTCGGGATCCGGGACCCCCGCCGGCACGGCGCGCCCGCCGGCCACGAATCCCAGCCCGGCTACGCCGCGCTGGTCTTCGCGGCTGGCGGCAGCAGCCTCAACCGCAGCTCCTGCTCCAGCTCCATTCGTGCTCGTCTCCAACATTCCGGCTTTCTCCGTTCTCGCCCTCAAGGTTCATTGATTCCTCGATGGTGAGCGTCTCACCGGACGTTGACAGAGAGGGCGAGACGCTCAATTGCTTCCTGCGCCCCCACGTTTGGACGAGTCGCTCGGACGTCGTGAGTGAGGTGGGGAGGAGCCGTTGTCTCACCCGCAGATGGTTGATGGCTCGAGGGTGCCGCTGGAGGAGGATTTGCAGATCGCCGCTGGGCTGCGATCCGCCTTGGAGACGCGCCCGCCGAACAGCAAGCCGGGTCGTGCCATCGTCACCCGTCTTGGTGTAGATCGGTGGAGCGTCGCGGCCGGCCATTGCCCTCACCCCTGCCCCTCGGCTTGGGGCGCCGCGCTCGACCACGGCTGCGGCTCGGCGAAGAACACCTCTGTGTGTACGCGTGCGAGCTGCGCCCCGAGGCCGTCGGCGGCGGTCGCACACGCCAGCACAAAGCCTGGTGCGCCCGCGATGAACAGTTCGTGATCGCCCAAGTCTCTGTAGAGCGTTGGCAGCAGCGCCGGAATCCGGCCTCGCGGGGGCGGGCCGACGGCACGGGTGAGAGTGCGGATGAAGTGAAACTGCGAGTGTCGCGCCTGCCAGCCCGCAACGCGCTCGTGGTCGATCACGTCGGCTTCGGCGCGCGCCGAGAAGATCAGTGTCAGGGATCGATCCGTGCCGGCTGAGAGGGGCGCCTCTATCAGCGCCCGTATCGGCGCCACGCCAGACCCGGCAGCCAGGCACAAACACGGCGCTGTAGAGGTGGGGTCATCGACGAACGTGCCGTAGGGACCAGAGATGCGCACCTCCTCGCCGACGCGCAGACACTGATGGACCCAGGTGCTGGTCTCCCCGTCTGGCACGCTTGTCACCAGCAGTGAGATCAGCCCGTCCGGGCGCGGTGCGTTGGCGATCGAGTACGACCGTGGCGGCACTACGTGGTCGCGGTCCTCCAGCAGCACGTATTCGCCCGGGAGGTAATCCAGCGCGCCGGCAGCCGGTCGCAACCACAGCTCGATGATCGTCGGAGTGCGCCGCTCGATCCCGACCACCTCGTAGGGCTCCTCGAAGCTCATCGGCTCGGCGATCCGCGCGGCTGAGATGTCGGTCCATGCGTCAGTCATCGCGCACCAGTTCGGCGAGGACGACCGCGTTGTTGTGCTCTCGGTCGCGGGCGGCGTAGATGATCGTAAGAGGTCCATTCCGCCCGCGGGTGCGCAGCACCTCGATTCGGTCGGCGTGACCGACGAGCTCCTTCAGGTAGCGCGCCCGGAACTCATCAAACCGGTGGGGAACGTGGTCGAACCACTTGCGTAGCTCATCGCTGGGCGCCAGCTCGCGCGCCCACTCGTCCAGCCTCGCGCGCTCCCGGGAAACGCCACGGGGCCACAGGTGGTCGACCAGAACGCGGTAGCCGTCGCCGGCGTCGGGTGGGTCGTAGATCCGCTTGATGCGCACGTCGAGCGCCATCTCAGCCTCCGGGGCAAGCGACGGCGCGGCCCCAACAGAACAGGCCCGAGGTGCTCGGCTGGTTCATCAAGGTCTTCTTCGCTAGCTGAGGTCCAGGTCGAGGTGCGCCGTGCGCAGGTAGCCGATCACCGCAGGGTCCTCGGTCTGCAGGCGCTCGAGCGGCTCGCCGGTACAGGCGCACAGGTCAACGACTGCGTGTTGGTTGGAGATGTCGACGACCCGCCAATGGGCACCGAAGAGCAACCAGCGCTCGAGCCCGTCGATGGTCAGGGTTTCGGTGGTCATCGTTGCTCCAATCACTCCCAGGTGTTCATGCCTCCTTAGCGCGCCGTGACACCCGTGTTCTTACGTCTCGTATCCACAACGATCGCTCGCCGCATCCTTGGTTGGCGCCATGCCGGGCTTCGTCCCGCGGGTTGCATCGGCGCCGTGCCTGCTTTGGCCTCGGGGATCGGGCAGCTCACCGGTTTCTCCGCGCTGACCGTGATCGCCTGATCATGATGGGTGATCTGCAGCGGCGGTCCCTCTGGCAGTGAGTAGCGGGCCCGGTGATGCTTGGCCTCGACTCGTAGCCGCCGTTCGCGGAAGCACAGGCCGAAGGCCAGGCGGGTCAGTCGTTCCGGTAGGCGGCGGGCGAAGCTGAGGGCGCCGTCGTGGTCGCGCATGCCGCCGAAGCCGGCGACGGCGACGATCCAGGCGCCCGCCAGCGACACGATGTGCAGGCGTCGCGGGTGTTGTGCTCGAGGTTGTCGAGTCCATCAGCGCGGCCTCGGCGAAATAGTCGTGGGCCAGCTCGAGGTGCCCCACCTCGGCGGCGATCACCGCCTGGGTGCAGGCCGACAGCGAGGAGTCGCGCACTGTCAGCGCCTCGTAGTAGGCGAAGTTCCGCGCTTTCTGCTCCTCGGTGAACGCGTCGCTGCGCAGATGCAAGGCGAGCACGAGGTCGGTTTGCTTGAGGTCCTCGTGGCTCTCGGTCGCGGTCTCGGTGCCCTCCGGACTCTCCACCATATGGTCCATCGCGGCGGCCATCCGCAGCTCGCTCTGTCGGGTGATGTGGACCAGCACAGCGCGGTCCTCGTGGTCTAAGTGAAGCTCTGGGCACAGCGCCGAGTCAATCTCCGCCGCCGCTCGAGGATCGGCCTCGGTGGCAGGCATCGGCTCGTTGGCCACCAGCTCTGACTGCACCACCAGTCGCGCCGGGGTGTCCAGCGGCTCGACCTCATATGAGATCGCCGCGACCGCGCGCTGCACGAACGACACCAGGCGGACCGACGAGACTCGCACTCGCTGACCCGTCGGCGAGCACCATTCGGCGCGACGACGGAGCACGCCGGCGCGAAAGTCGAGCGTACGCTCGTGGCTCTCAAGCTCACCGAAGCGCACATCGAACGGCTCGTCGTTGACGAGCAGGCGGATGATCTTGCCGTTGGTCACGTTCACCACGGTCTGCCCCGCCTCGGGATAGCTGTAGCCGGCCTCGGCGTAAGGCAGGCGGCGCTGCTCGTAGAAACCGTCCAGATAGGTGCCGGGCAGGCCGGGCGGCTCGCCCTCGTCAAGGTTGCCGCGCAGCCCGATGTGACCGTTGGAGAGCGCGAACAGCGATCCCGCCTGGTCAAGGACGTCAAGATCCAACTCGGTCTCGCACACCGACCACGGCTCCACCGAAAAAACCGGATGCTGGATCACGAGGCGCCGACCCGCTTCGACAGGTCCCGCATCACGATCTCAGCTCCGTGCTCGCGCAGTGCCTTGGCGTGATCGGCGGTGTTCGGCTCCTATCACGGCAGCCAAACTTACCGGCTCGACCGCCGCGGCGCCCACCAGACGCATGCCGGCAGCAGCACATCACCGCAGTTCGCCCTTGAGGTGGCCCGTGGTGATCGGCGTGGCCGCCGCCGAGGCCCTCGGAGCAATTGTCAAATGTTGTGGATTGGGCATCGCAGAAGAATCAGGCGGCGACCCTCTCGTCCGTCGTGGTTTTGTCGTCTGTGGCCTTGATGCCGTCCTTGAACGTCGCTCCGTCGAGTAGCTGCGTGACCAGCTCGGCGCCGTTGATCATCCGCCAGCGGTCTTGGGCGGCGTCGAGCAGCTTGTAGGCCATCGCGAGCGCGGCGTCCTTGGACCCGGCGCCCTTGGTCACTCGGGTGCGGAGCTTCACGGTGGCGAACGAGCTCTCGATCGGATTTGTGGATCGCAGGTGGCGCCAGTGCTCGGCGGGGAAGTCATAGAACGCGAGCAGTGCATCGCGGTCCTTGGTCAGCTTGCCCGCGGCCTTGGGCCACTTGGGCTCAAACTCGGCCACGAAGCCGTCGA
>JBPCQU010000207.1:0-9237 GCA_050997795.1 Solirubrobacteraceae bacterium
CGGCTCGCGCCTACGCCGACGCCGATGTCCTGGCCCTCGTCAGCCTCCACGAGCCGTTCGGTGTCGCGCTGCGCGAAGGCGTCGCCGCCGGCCTGCCGCTGATCGCCAGCGCGCGCGCCGGCGCGACTGGCGACATAGCGGTGGCCGGTCGCAATGCGATCGTCGTCGATCCCGAGGACCGGGCCGCGATCGCCGCCGCGGTGCGGACGCTGACCGCCGACCCGGCACGCCGGTCGGCATTGGCCGCGGCCAGCCGCGAGATCGATCGCGAGTGGCCGCTGCAGCGCAGCGTCGACGCGTTCGCACGAGCCGTGGCGCTGGGCGCCGAAGCATCCAGCTAACGGGCGCCGTCTGATGCCCGGCCCGGTTCGCGACGCCCCGCCGCGAGCAGCGCGCCGGGATAGAAGTGGCGCAGAGGGCGTTCAGCGACTTCTCTGTAGGCGAGCCCATGTCTCTCGCACACGGCTGCCATGGCTCCGTTGTGGGCGTCGTCGCTGAGCAGCACGCCGCCGGTCGAGAGTCGCCGCTGCACGGCTTCGAGCTCCCACAGCTCGGCTTGCCGGGAGTGAGCTCCGTCGTAGACGAACATGTCTGGCTTGGCGGGCTGGGCCAGCACCTCGGGGAGCCCGTCCCGCGAGGATTGGATGCGCAGCTCCCACATCGGGTGGGCGCCGACCAGCCAGCCGGCCTTTGGATTGACGTCGAACGAGACGAGCCGGCCTGGAGTGCCGTGATCGGCGTTTCGCTCGAGCGCGCGCAGCAGGATCATCGATCCCAGCCCATCGTGCACACCGGTCTCGATGATCAGACCGGGCTCGAGGACTCGGGCGAGTGCGTACCATCCCAACCGCTTGCCGAAGCGCGGATCGCGCCTGGTCCACAGCCAGCGTCCCGATGTCGCCGCCCGCAGCCGGGCGGCCAGGACCGCGTCGGCACGTGGCTCGCCGACGTACCGGCTCGCCAGCGCGGGCTCGCAGCCGGTGACCGCCGCCACCCACGCGGCGAGCTCGGGTTCGTTGCCCAGGTCGTAGGTGAAGTTGTCGGTCTCGGGATCGAGCAGCACGTAGCGCAGGTTGTGCCGCAGCGGGGCGTGGTCGCGATGGAGCACGGCCGCCTTGTGAAGCCAGCGCATCCGGCGCAGGTACCGCGGGTCGATGCCCAGGGCCTGCGCCGAGCGACGTGCCGCCGCGTGCCAGGAGCCGCCGTCCATCCGCTAGGCGGACCGGCTTTCGCCCAGCAGGATCGGGAGCACCCGCGTGCGCAGCGCCGAGACGCACGCCGGCCACTCGTAGGGCTCCAGCCGCACAGCCGCGCGATGCCGATACGAATCACCGAAGGCGCGGTCGCGTCGATAGGCGGCGTCGATCCCGGCGGCCAGCGAGGCCGGCTCGAAGTCGCGGGCGACCAGGTCGCGGTCGAGATGGCGGGCGATCGCCAGCGCTTCGTACGGACCGTCAGCCGGTGCGGTTACGAGCATCGTGCCGTCACGCAGGGCCTCCAGTGGCGCCTGCCCGTAGTCCTCCCACCGCGCGGCCGACACGAAGCAGCGCGCGGTTCGCAGCGCGGCCCGAAAGTCTGCCGCGGGGACGAATCCCCGAAACATGAGCCCGGCAGGCTCGGCGACACCCCGGCGGGCAAGGAACGCCAGCGCGTCCCCGCGCTCGATCCCGAACACCTCCATACGCCGCGAAGCGCCCGCCACCTGTGCCCACGCCGCACACAGCAGCTCCAGGCCCTTCGCCTTGGGGTCTGGGGTGTAGGCGACCGCCAGCTCGGGGTCCCGTGGCCTGCCCGCATCTCCGGAAGAGTTGATCGGCACCGGCACCACTTGGTAAGCAGCGCTGCCCGCGGGAAGCGCGGCAGCGCCCACATCGCCCATCGGAATGACCAGCCGCGCCCTGGCCAGGCTGCGGCGCTCGAGGGCGCGGACCGGCGCGTTGGGCACGCCGCGACGGTTGAGCGCTGCCGGCGAGTCGAGCCGCACCGCATAGGGGATCCCCGGGCGGGTGGCGAGCAGCGCGGCCGTGGTGGTGGAGAACACCACCGCCCGGGGGCGTCCCCGCTTCTGGAGGGCCGTGTCCAGCGCGCGGCGCGCCGCGATCGCTTCCACGAGGTCGTTGAGCGGGTATCCCCGGCGCAGCGTGTTGGCGAGGCCCATCCTGACCCCGAACGCCTCGGCGCTTACCCCGGCCTCGTGCAGCATCGCGATCAGCATGTTGTCGGCGACGCGCAACCCGTGCGTCGTCCCGAGCGACACGACGAGCACATCGCTCATGGCTTGTTCGCGCGACCGGCCAGCGCGCGTTCGTAGGCCTTTACGGTGCGGGCAGCGCAGTGCGCCCACGTGAAGTGATTGGCGACCGTTTCGCGCGCAGCGGCACCGCGCGCGGCCAGCCTGACCGGATCTCGCAGCTCGCTCGCGATCGCCGCCGCCAGCGCTCGATGATCGTCGCGCGGCACCAGCACGATGCCATCACCGACCGCGGCGATGTCCTCGGGACCTCCTTCGCCGCGCAGCGCGATCACCGGAAGTCCTGCCGCCATCGCTTCGACGTAGGCCACGCCAAACGGCTCATTCACGCTCGGCATCACGAACAGGTGACAGCGCGCGAGCGCCGCGACGGCGCGCTCGTTGTCGAGCTGCCCGACCGTCTGGACGCTGTCGGTCACCCCCAGCTCGCGCGCGAGCCGGGTCAACTCCGGCCGACCCGGCCCATCGCCGATCACCACGTAGTCGGGCCGCTGCGCTTCCGGGAGCGACGCCAATGCGTGCAACACGACCACGTGACGCTTGCGCGCCACCAGATGCGCCAGCGTCGCTATCGTCGGCCGGGCTCGCCGGCCGCCCCCCGACATCGGCAGGTCAGCGCCGAGATGGACGACTTCGATCGGCAGCGGACGCCCGGCGATCGCCTGGCAGCGAGCGGCAGCCCATCCGGAGTTCGCGATCACGACGTCCGCGGCGTCGAAGGCGACAGCGGTGGCGCGCCTCGCCCAGCGGCTGCGCTCGTGGACCGAGATCACGTCGGGCCCGTGCGTGGAGACGGCCAGCGCCGGGGCGACCGGGCCACCTTGCCGCCGGCGCCAGCGCGCCGCGGCGAAGCCCGGAGGCGTCACGCAGTGGGCGTGGACCAAGTCAAACGGCCAGCGCGCGCGCAGCGCCTTCAGCGCCCGCGAAACCGAGGGGGTGATCCAGTATCCCCACGCGCCGTAGCTCAACGGCCGGGGCGGGCTGACGAACGGCGCCGACGTGATCGGGATGCCGTCGAGCTCCCAGGGCGCCAGGAGCGCGGCGATACCTCCCAGCCACTCGGCGACCGCCCGGGGGCCCCTGCGGAGCACCGAGATCGGCGGAATCGGACGCCGGGCGGAGACCACCCGCACCTCGACGCCGGCGTCGCGCACAGCGACCGCCTGGCGATGCGCCCAGATGCCGTGCACCGGATCGGTGCGCGACGGATACCACTCGGCCACGACCGCCACCCGCAAGGCTTCACCTACAGGGTGGGCGGCACGGCCGCGCCCACTCTCGCTACCGCGATCAGACCGTCGCCAACCGGTCCGCCCGACAGCCGGTGGTCGGCCCGCAGCAGTGGGTTGAAGATCAGCTTGCCCGCCCGCCCCGCCAGCGGCGCGAAGCATGAGGCCATCTGCTCGAGCTCATAACCCGCGCCTTCGAGCGTGCGCCGCAGCGTGCGCGGGCCGTAGTAGACCCGGTGATCGGGGTGCACCGATTCCCGCCCCGCGAGCGCGCGCAGGCCGATCTTCGGCGAGCAGGCGTTGGGAACGGTCACGCACAACTGGCCGCCGGGCGCCAGCAGCTTCGCGCAGCCGAGCAGGAAGGCATTCGCGTCCGCCACGTGCTCGAGCACCTCGCCGGCGATCACCAGCGCGTAGCGCTCCAGGTCCGCGGACGGGACCTCCGCACCGACGTCGGCGAGCACGAAGCGCTGGCCGGGCATCCGCCGGCGAAGCAGCGCCACCGCGGCCGCGTCGACGTCGAAGCCGGTCACCGCCGCCGCGGCAGCCAGCCGCTCGTGCAACAGCAGGCCGGCGGCGATCAGCTCGGCGGTGTAGGGGCTGTCGGCGCAGCCGACGTGAGCCACCTCCCCGGCCATGCTGGCGCACAGCCGCTCCAGCCAGGCGTGGCGGCTAGTCACCAGCGGCATGCGCAGCCGCTCGCCGGCGTGCATCTCGGCCGCGCACGCCGCCGCTGTGCCGGCGCTCACTCCGCGCTCACTCCTCGCTCACTGGCCGACCGAGAACAGCGCCTCGAGGTCGTGGCGGGAATAGACCTCGAAGGCGACCATCGTCTGCGTCCGGCGTACGCCGGCGAGCTGTGAGAGCTTCCCCGTGACCACCTGCGCGAGCTGATCCTGCTCGCGCAGCCGGAGGATCGCGACGAAGTCCCATTCGCCGGTCACCGAATAGGCCTCGGCCACGCCTTCGATCCCGGCCAGCTCGCCGCCGAGGGTCGCGAGCGCCGAGCCTTCGGCTTGGATCAGGACGATCGCGTGCGTCATAGCGCGTGCGTGTCGCCGGGCGCGAGCAGGACGACGCTCGAGCTGGTGGATGACTCGACCTCGGACTTGAACGCCTGCGCGTCGGTCTCGATCGGCGGGAAGGTGTCGTAGTGGCACGGGATCACCGTCTTCGCGCCGACGAGCTCGGCCGCATCCACCGCGTCGTGGCGGTCCATCGTGTAGTGGCCGCCGATGCACATCAGCGCCAAGTCGATCTCCCGGCGCCGGCCGACCATCCGCAGGTCGGAGAACAGGCAGGTGTCGCCGAGGTGGTAGACGATCTTGTCCTCGAAGCCGATCAGCAGCCCGGCCGGCGTCGAAGCGGTGCCCTTGGGCGTGGTGGAGGTGTGCCCGGCCGGGACGAGCTTGACCCAGCCCCAATCGAAAGTCGCAGTCCCGCCGAGGTTGCAGTCGCGGACCTCGAGGCCCTCCCCGTCCAGCTCGTCGGCGATCTCGGTGATCGCCACCACCGGGGCGCCGGTGCGCTTGGCGATCGCGACCGTGTCGCCGTAGTGGTCCTGGTGGCCGTGGGTGAGCAGGATCGTCGTCGCCTGCACCTCGTCGGCTGACACCGCAGCCTTGGGGTTGCCGGTCAAGAACGGATCGATCAGCAGCGTCGTGTCGCTGTCGGACAGCGTGAAGCAGGCGTGGCCGAGAAATCGGACATCCATCTTGGTCTTAGTCCTCCTGTTGGGTTTTTCGATCGAGCCCGTCGAGCGTGCGGGAGAGCTCAAAGCCCACCGCCACCCCCACCAGCATCCCGAGCCGGGTCTCCTCGGCGAGCAGCGTCCTCAGCGAGCGCAGGCGCGCGTCGGGGTCGGTCTCGCCGGCCGCTTCGCTCACCGCCTGCTCGTGGGCGGCGTCGAACCAGCCCCCCTCGGCGATCGCCGCCGCGAGCACCCGCTGCAGCTGCGGAGCCGCCCGCATGACGATCTCCTGCGCCGCTCGAAACCGGGTCGGGTCAGCGATCTCCGCGATCGCGGCGTCGAGCTCCTCGTCGGTGTAGGGACGCGCTGGCACTCGCGTGGAGCATCATACGTGGGTGGCCGTCGCGCTCACCTCGCTCTCCCACGGCGCCGGCTGTGGCTGCAAGCTGCCGGCCGCTTCGATCGGCCCGCTGCTCGCGGGGCTGCCCGGGATCGCCGATCCGAACGTGCTCGTGGGCTTTGAGACCGCCGACGACGCCGGCGTATACAAGCTGCGCGACGACCTGGCGATCGTCCAGACCGTCGACTTCTTCACCCCGATCGTCGACGACCCGCTGCAGTTCGGGCGGATCGCCGCGTGCAACGCGCTCTCCGACGTCTACGCGATGGGGGCGGTGCCGTTGTGCGCGCTGAACCTGGTCGCGTTCTCGATCGAGCAGCTCGGCGCGGACGTACTGGCCGAGATCCTGCGGGGCGGGGCGCAGATCGCCTCGCAAGCCGGCGTGGCGATCGTCGGTGGCCACTCGATCGATGACGCCGAGCCCAAGTACGGCATGGCCGTGACCGGGGTCGTACACCCCGATGAACTGTTGACAAACGCCGGCGCGCGGCCCGGAGACGCGCTCATCTTGACCAAGCCGCTCGGTGCGGGCGCGGTCACGACCGCCCACAAACGCGGCCTCGAAGCGCCGCTCGCGCAGGCGATCGAAGTAATGAGCACGCTCAACCGCGACACCTCGGTCGCCGCCCGCGAGGCCGGGGCACAGGCGATGACCGACGTGACCGGCTTCGGGCTGCTCGGCCACCTGCACGAGCTCGCGCTCGCGAGCGGGCTCGCGGCCGAGCTCCGCGCCGACCACGTGCCCGCGATCGCCGGCGTCGCCGAGCTGCTCGCGCGCTCCGACGAGCGCGCGGTCGCCGGAGGAACGCGGCGAAACCGCGTCCACGCCGAGGGCTTCAGCACATTCGCCGACGGCGTGCCGGCGCAGCGGAGATGGCTGGTGTGCGACGCGATGACCTCCGGCGGCCTGCTCGTGGCCGTCGCCGAGGCCGATGCGGGCCGGATTCCGGGAGCGGTGATCGGGCGCCTGGTGCCGGGCGAACCGGGCACGATCGCCGTCGACTGAGGTCCGCGCGGCGCCTCTTCAGCGCACGGTCATGCGGGCGAGCGGCAGCCCGGCCACGAACCCGACCACAACCCCGACTCCGCCCGCGACCCAGCTCGCGCCCGGGACGGCGAGCGGCACCAGCGCGAGCACGACGGCGATCGCGGCGGTCCCGATCAGGTCACCGTCGACCTCCTCGCCGGCGCGTAGCGCGATCAGATCGGCAGTCACCCAGGCGCACAGCAGCGCCAGCGCGGCGCCGTTGCCGCCGAGCGCAAACGGAAACTGGTACACGGCCGCGGTCGCCGCCAGGCCGCCGACGCCGCCGACGAGGAACAGGCCGAGGACCGCGGTCGGGCCGTGTCGGCGTTCGAGCAGCCAGCCGTAGAGACCGATCGCGGCGAGCGTCACGAACGCGTAACCGGTGTTGTTGTAGGTGAACACGGCCGTCACCAGCCGCCACCAGTGCGTCCCGGGCTGGCCCAGGATCTCGAGCTCGTTGCCGGAGCCCAGACCGGTCCGCCAGAGCAGGCAGCCGATCAGCCCGGCGGCGACGAGCAAGATCGTCGCGTACGGGCGGGTGTCGGGCCGGATCCCCGGGATCTCGTCCCGGCGCAGCCTTGTCAGCAGCGGCGGTGCGGTTCGGCGGCGCTTCTTCTCGGCGACGCGGCCCTCACGATCGAGCTTCGGCGCTCGCTTGCGCAGGCGGTTACCGCAGTACGGGCATTCGGTGATGTATGGGCTGACCTCCGATCCACAGCTCTTGCAGATCACGAACAGGTCTGGACCGCCGGCGCTCACGACCCGATTGTAGAACCGCTCGGAAGGGCCCCGGCGAGGCTAGGGAAGCGTGGCGGCGACGATTTCCGCCACCACCTCGCGCAGATCGTGGTTGGCCTCGTACACCACCACCTGCCTGGCGGCGCCGTTGCCCCGCGCGAGCAGATCCTCGACCCCGTCGAGCTCAGACAGCGATCCGAGGTCTGAGCAGTGCTCGCGCATCCGGTCGATCAGTCGGCGAGCGAGCGCACGCGTCGGCACGCGGTCCGAGCTCGGCAGGTCGACCAGCTCTCCCTCGAGCCCGTGGCGCGCCGCGAGCCACTTGTTCTCGTCGAGCATCTCGAACGGATAGCGGGACAGGCGCTTGCCGGCGTCGAAGTGCTCGGCCAGCTCGCGGACCAGCGCCTGGACAAGCGCGGCGAGCCCGAGCGAGTGCTCGATGTGCGTCTGGGAGTCCATCACCCGGATCTCGACCGTGCCGAACATCGGGTGCGGCCGGACGTCGTGCCACAGGTAGGTGTAGTCCTCGATCACCTTGGCGGCGACCATGAACTCGATCCGGCGCTCGTAGTCCTCCCAGCCCTCGTAGGTGGGCGGGATCCCGACGCGCGGGAAGGCGCGGAAGATCGGCGTCCGCGTCGACGCCATCCCGGTGGTGTCCGCGCGCCAGAAGGGAGAGTTGGCCGACAAACCGAGCAGCACGGGCATGTGGACGCGCATGCCGTTGGCGACGTGGATCGCCTTGTCGGGGTCATCGACCCCGACGTGGACGTGCATCCCGAAGATCAGCTCCTGGCGCGCCACGAAGCGAAGGGCCGAGATCAGGTCCCGGTAGCGCGGCCGCGCGACGATCCGCTGGTCCTCCCACATCGCGAATGGATGCGTGCCCGCCGAGCCGATCGAGAGCTGCTTGCCGGCCGCCGTTTGCGACACCTGCGTACGCAGCGCGCGCAGCTGCTCCCCAGCCTGGGCGATGTTCTGGCAGGGATCAGTGGAGATCTCGAGCACCGACTCCATCAGCTCCGGCTTGATCTCTCCCGCCGGCGCAGCCTCGAGCAGCGCTTCGATCGCGTTGACGAGCTCTAGCGACTCGGCATCGAGGATCATCAGCTCCTCCTCGATCCCGATCGTATAAGCGTGTCCGGAGAAGCGGTGCTCCACTGGCGCAGAGCCTAACGCCGGCGCCACCAGCTCGCCCCTAGACTGGGGCGCAACCGGAAAGGACGGTGCCATGG
Source organism: Solirubrobacteraceae bacterium (assembly GCA_050997795.1). GTDB lineage: Bacteria > Actinomycetota > Thermoleophilia > Solirubrobacterales > Solirubrobacteraceae > Palsa-465. The sequence goes on from JBPCQU010000207.1 coordinate 8,571, forward strand.
CGCTCGGCTACGACGGCAAGCTATACATCCTCGCGTTCGACCATCGCGGGTCTTTCCAGAAGAAGATGTTCGGGATCGAGGGCGATCCGACGGCCGAGCAGACGGAGACGATCGACGACGCCAAGCGGCTGATCTTCGAGGGGGTGCTCGAGGCGGTCTCGCGCGGCGCGCAAGCCGCCGCGACCGGCGTGCTCATCGACGAGCAGTTCGGCTCAGACATCCCCGAGCGCGCCCGCGAGCACGGTCTGAAGCTCGCGATGCCGGTCGAGAAGTCGGGCCAGAACGAGTTCGACTTCCAGTACGGCGAGGACTTCGGCGCCCACATCGAGGACTTCGACCCGGACTTCTCCAAGGTGCTCGTCCGTTACAACCCCGACGATCCGGACACAAAGATGAACCAGCGCCAGCTCGAGCGGCTGAAGGAGCTGGCGGACTGGCTGCATGGGCAGCCGGATGGCTCGCGCGCCGCCCGGAAGTTCCTCTTCGAGCTGCTCGTACCCGCGACCGACGACCAGCTGGCCAGCGTCGACGGCGACTCGGACCGCTATGACGGCGAGTTGCGCCCGGAGCTGATGCGCCGCGCGATCGCCGACGTCCAGGACTTCGGGGTCGAGGTCGACGTCTGGAAGATCGAAGGCGTCGACGCCCACGACGACGCGACGATGCT